>JANPOJ010000166.1:0-2497 GCA_031427935.1 Ilumatobacteraceae bacterium
GTACCGCGGGCGAGGCTCCGAATCGGTTGAGGGCGCTGGGGATCTCAACGACCGCGTCGTCGGGTAGTTCTGGCAGCGCCCCGTTGTTGCGCACGTCGACCACCTGCACGTCGCCGGTGTCGTTCCACAACGAGGCGAGCAACTGCACGGCGGCCTCGCTGTAGAAGGCGCCCCCTCGACGCGCGAGCAACTCGGGCTTGGTGTCGACTGCGGGGTCGCGATAGATCTCGAGCAACTCGTTCTCGATCTCGGTGACCTCTTCGGCGCGGGTGCGCTGCCCGCGTTGCTCGCCGACGACGACGTCGTGTTGGTAGAAGTACCGGAGGTAGTACGAGGGGATCGCGCCGAGCGCGTGCAGCAGCCGCAGCGGCATTCCCACCCGAGCGGCCAGCTGCTCGCCATGCTCCTCGATCAGCCGGGGAAGCACGTCGTCTCCGTCCACCTCCACCGACCGGATCCAGGTGAGGTGGTTGAGCCCTGCATGACCGAGCTTGACCTCGGTCGCCTCCACGCCGAGCCAGCCGGCGAACAGGAGCTGGAACCCGATGGCTACGTTGCACAAGCCCAATGCCCGGTGACCGTGGTCGAGCAGCGCACGAGTCACGATCCCGACCGGGTTGGTGAAGTCGATGAGCCACGCATCGGAGGCCGCGCGGCGACGAGCCTCATCGGCAATGTCGAGCACGACCGGCACCGTCCGCAACGCCTTGGCAAAGCCGCCGGCGCCCGTGGTCTCCTGGCCGACGCAACCGCATCGCAACGGGATGGTCTCGTCGAGGTGCCGGGCCGCTTGACCACCGATGCGCAACTGCAGCAGCACGAAATCGGCGCCGTCGACGGCCGCGTGAAGATCGGATGTGGCCGTCAGAGTTCCGGTCCAGCCGTGACGGCGCGCAATGCGCTCGCTGACACCGGCCACCGGCTCGAGCCTGGCGGCATCCGGGTCGCAGAGAACAAGCTCGTCGACGTCGATCCCGTCGCGAAGGCGGGCGATGCCATCGACCAGCTCTGGCGTGTAGGTGCTGCCGCCACCGACGACCGTGACCTTCACTGTGGCACCCCCGCTGCGCTGGCAAGGGCATCGACCCCGTGCAGCACCGCCTTCGCCAGGTTGTCGTCACAGGTGAATCCGGGGCGAACGCCGAACGTACTCACGAGCGGAGCGTTCACGGGCGTGTCAAGCCGTACATGTCGAGCGACCCCTCCTCTATCTGGCGTTGTCGCCGAACCGGAACTCGTAGGTCATCCGGTCGAGCTGTTGCTTGACGTCGGCTTGCAGCGGGGCATCGACCGCGGCGACGGAATCCTTCAACTGCTCAGGTCGGCTGGCGCCGATGATCGGACTGGTGATCACCGGGTTGGCGAGCACCCATTGCACCGCCATCGTCGCCATCGAGACGCCGGCGGCATCGGCGATCGGACGCAGGTCATCGATTGCCGCGAACATGCGGTCGTTCCAATAGCGCTCCTGGTAGCGACCCGCAGCCCATCCCAGCGTGAAGCGTCCGCCTTCGGTGGGCGCGCCGGGCTGGTGCTTGCCGCTGAGGAACCCGCCCGCGAGCGGGTTGTACGGGATCACGGCGATCCCCTCCTCGGCGCACAGGGGGAACAGCTCGCGCTCGTTCTCGCGGAACAACAAGTTGTAGCGCGGCTGCACGCTGATGAAGTTGGCGGTGCTCAGCACCTCGGCACGGCCGATGCTGCGCGCCAGCTGATACGCCAGGAAGTTGCTGCATCCGACGTATCGCACCTTGCCCGACCGCACCACGTCGTCGAGCGCCTGCAGCGTCTCGTCGATCGGCGTGTCGGCGTCCCACGAGTGCAACTGGTACAAGTCGACGTAGTCGGTGCCCAGGCGACGCAGCGAGGCGTCGAGGGCGCGCATGATGTTCTTGCGCGAGTTGCCCGCATCCCATGGCTTCGGACCGGTCGGGAAGTAGCACTTCGTTGCGAGGATGAACTCGTCGCGGCGGGTACCCAGCCAACGCCCGATCACTTCCTCGGTGCGGCCGAACACCTCGGGCGGTGCACCCAGTGGATACACATCGGCGGTATCGAAGAACGTGATCCCGGCGTCGGCGGCCGCATCCATGATCGCGAACGATGTCTCGTCGTCGCATTGGTATCCGAACGTCATGGTGCCCAGGCACAGACGCGACACCTTGAGGCCGGTGCGGCCGAAGCGAACGTGCTGCATGCGATGACCATACAAAGGAAGGTGTCGCGGCGACGTGCTCTGCTAACAAAGAGGCGTGGCGATCCTGCTGGCGGCTCTGTGTGCGGTGACCTACGGCTTGGCCGACTACTCCGGTGGTCGGGCATCGAGATCGGTCGCCAGCACCATCGTGACGTTTCTCGGTCAGGCGACCAGCCTGGTGCTGGTGGTGATCGGGCTGGCGCTCATTGGTACGCCGATCGCTTCGGCGCATGACCTCTGGTGGGGCGCAGCGGGCGGTGCTGCCGGTGGCCTGGCATTGATCGCGTTCTATCAGGCTCT
>JANPOJ010000167.1:0-3976 GCA_031427935.1 Ilumatobacteraceae bacterium
CCTGCCGATGCCGCTGCCGTGGACCTCGTCGATCTCGAACACCATCAGTGGCGCGCTTTGCACCACCCATTCGCTCTCGCCACGCGCCTTCTCGAACGCGGCGACGATTGCCGTGCGACCGCTGATCTTGGTGCCATTCGGGCTCCACGTCGCGTCGTCGTCCCACGCCTTGGCCCACGCGGTCACGTCGCCGCGAGTGACCGCATCGCAGTAACCGCTGACCAGGTGGCGCAGCGCCGCATCGGTGGCCGGCGAGGGCGCCTGCACGACGGCTGATCGCTCGGCCCCACCGAAGTCGGCCAGAGCAACGCCGATCTCAGCACCTGCCGCGAACCGCACGTGTTCGATCAACTGGTCGCGGTTCATCATTCCGTCGTGCGCCGCGAACTGCACCGCGAGACCATCGACCAGAGCCGTGAGCCGCATTGCGGAGGCATTCGGATCGGGGCAGGTGAACTCGCCCGACTCGACGCCGATCCGGATGATGCGCGCCAACAACTCGGTCGACTGCTCGTCGAGTTGCTGACTGATCTTCTTCATCATCGGGTTCCGCAGTGCCTCGCCCCACCCGTCGATCCACAACATCCACTCGACGTCGTCGCTGCCTTCGGGCACGTAGTTCTGGATCACCCGCTCGAGCTTGCCGAGCGCCGTCGGGGCGTTCTCGATCTCGCCCTCCATCTCGGCGACGTCTTTGTTGGCGTAGTGCTCGAACGCTTCGGCGAGGAGTTGCTCCTTCGAGTCGAAGTGGTAGTGGATCAGGCTGCTGGAGACCTCGAGCCGCTTGGCGACATCGGCAATGCGGGTTCCGGCGAAGCCTCGCTCGATCACCACTGCACAGGTGGTCTCGAGGATCTCGTTGCGTCGTTCGGCAACAGTTGGTTTCTTCACTGCCGCGAACGCTAGCGCCGTGTTCAGCCTTCGTGCTGGACACGGTGCGGGTCGAAGGCATCGAAGATCCCGTCGAGGCCGGTGGGGTGAATTCCGATCGCCAACTGCTCGAGGATCCCGATCCCATGCTCGGTCGACCCATCGGGTGCGAGGTACGTGGCATCGCACACCGCCTGCACGTGGATGTGCTGTCGCGAACAAGGCGTGTCGACCGGGAGGGTGATCCGCTCACCGGCAATCATCGACTCGCCCTTCCACATTCCATGGCCGTGCTCCGGGTGGCCGTATCCGATCCCGCTCATCTGGAACTCAGCGCGCGGCTCCAGCCGGATCGTGTGGACATCGCCGCGTTGGTCGACGAGGTCGTATTCGAAGCGATCGGCCCAGCGCGTGCCTGGCCGCCATTCGACTCGATAGTCGACCGAATGCATCAGCTCGGGCGGCGTGCCGTCGGTGCGAGCAATGGCGCCCACATCGTGCCAGCGGTCTCCGTTGCCGTACTCGTTGACGTCGAAATGCGTCGAGATCGAGGGGAAGTTGACCGGCGCCCACAGCCAGAAGAACTGCGGTGGCGCCACGGGCGCACCGCTGGAGGCCGGCTCGCCGACCGGTCGCACACCCCACGAACGGTCGCGGGAGCCCCACATCGAGTCCGAGGCGATCTCGTGGCGTGTGCCGTCGATCTCGATCCATCCGGTCCACGCACCGAACTGCGTGAAGCGTGTGTAGTCGAAGATCGTTCGTACGCCGGCGCGCCACGAGTAGTGCGGTTCTTCGATCGCCGCCGAACGTGATGTGAACGTGAGGTCGGCGCGCACGCCGTGATCAGCGGCGTCGACAGAGACCCTGATCATGCGCATCGGTTCGACGATGTCGACATCGATCGGTCCGAGGTGCGTCGCGTCGCGGCGATCGGCTGGGGCTCGTTGCGACGTGAACACGCTGGTCTGTTCGCCGTCGCGCATCACGCTGAAGGCGGCGTCGGCCACGTGTCGGTTCGGGTACAACCCCATCGCCAGGCCGAAGTACAGCGGACCGGCGCGTTCGTAGCCGTTGAAGAAGTAGCGGTCGTAGAAGTTGATGTCGGTGGTCGCGGTGTAAGCCACCGGAGCCGTGGTCTGGTGGATGGGGAAGTCGTCGAAGCCACTCAGCACAGCAAGCGACCGTAGCCTGGCTCCGTGGTCCGGCTTCGACAGGTGATCAGGCGAGTTCGCGCAGAGGGCTTCACGCCCGATGAGTTCCGCAGGATCTGTATCTCTGCACTGGTGCTCGTCGCCGTGATCGTCGTGACGGGTGCGGCGGTGCGGCTCACAGGGTCGGGCCTCGGCTGCAACGATTGGCCGAACTGCAATGACAAGAGCCTGGTCGACGTGTCGTCGCAACACTCGGCGATCGAGCAGGTCAACCGATTGTTCACGTTCGTCGTCGGCCTCGCTGTGGTGGTGGCGGCGCTCGGCGCGTGGGTGCGGCGTCCTCGCCGACGTGATCTCTTGATGTTGTCGATGGCATTGGTGGCCGGCATTCCGGCCCAGGGCGTGGTCGGCGCAGTGGTGGTGTGGACGAAGCTCAACCCCGTCGCAGTGCAGTTGCACTTCGTGTTGTCGATGGTGCTGGTTGCCGTGGCCGTCGTTCTGGTCGTGCGATCTCGCGAGCCCGATGGGGTCACCAGGGTCAGCACCGTGGTGCCGCGTACGAGGCATCGGTTGCGGTTGCTGGTGGTCTGGACGGCACTGGCGATCCTCGCAGGGACCGTCGTGACCGGCACCGGCCCCCACGCGGGCGACGAACGTGCCCGCCGCTTCACCTTCTTGTCGGTCACCTGGGTGACCCGCATCCACAGTGTGATCGTGTGGATCGCCGTGTTGATGGCCCTCAGCTTGTTGTGGCACCTACGTAAGCGGGCCCACGACCGCGAGGTGCTCGATGCACCGCTGACACTCTGGATCTGCGTGGCGATCGCGCAGGGTGGGGTCGGCTACCTGCAGTACGCCAACGGCGTGCCTCCAGCGCTGGTCGCTGTGCACGTGGCGTTGGCCACCACGTTGTGGGCGACCGCGGTGTGGCTGTGGTGCTCGACCTCGCGGGCCAGCGGCTCGGCGCGCAGCCTGATCGCGGCCTCGCGCCTCGGGTCAGTTGCCGAGGCTGCGGATGAACGTGGAGAGCTTGTCGATGGCCGAGGAGAAGAACGAGCCGATTGAGTCGATGAACCTCACCGTTGCATCGGCACTGCCAGACGGATCCTGCCAGAGTCGGATCACCAAGAACGCAACGAACAGGTAGCAGAAGATCCGAGTCACTGCCTTCAGCTGTCCGAGAACGCTTGTGATCATGTTGGGGGGTTACCTCCGAGTTGAACGGGCCCGGGCAACCGGGTCCGAACGGGTCTCCGCCCGATCGGAATGCTATCGAATCCATCGGCGGCGATCAATCACCCTCGACTCAAACGCGTCTGGCGCTCAGTGGGGCTCCACCGAGATGCCTTGCTCGTGACCGTACACAATCGCCTCGATACCTGTGAAACTCCACAGTAAGGTATAGTCCGCGAATCATCGACCGAACCCCTCGCAGCGCGTTCGATTTCAGCGCCAACCACATCGTGCTGGATTTCACGAACACCGTCAACGGCCGACCGACGTACGTACGCGACGACCTGACCTCCGATGATGACGTGTTGCGGTGGGCCGAGGCTGCCGGGATCCGCCCTGGGGGCGAGGAAACCACCGCGGTCGGGCACCCGTCAGGCCAGCTCGACGGTGCGCTGCTGCTACGTGAGCACCTGTACGGCGTCTTCGGGCCGATAAGCCATGGCGACGAGCCGCACACCTCGGCATTGGCGTTCTTGACGCGTCGCGCCGCGCAGGCCGTGCGTTCGGCTGACTGGGCTCCTGGCCCGTCGGGCTTCGTACCGTCGTGGCCCGCAGGCTCCATCGAAGCGATCTGCGATCAACTGGCGGATGCAGCCATGCAGTTGCTGCGATCAACGGCGACGGCTCGTGTCGGGTCGTGTGCCGGCTGCGGCTGGCTGTTCCTCGACACGTCTCGCGCCCATGCCAGGCGCTGGTGTTCGATGAACGCCTGCGGCGTG
>JANPOJ010000168.1:0-6842 GCA_031427935.1 Ilumatobacteraceae bacterium
GCCGACGTCCGCCGGGTGCAGATGACGACCGCGAATGCTGGGGAAGTCGCCGCTCCACACGGTGCGCACCCCGGCACCGGCAAGTTCGGCCATTCGGACATCGAGATCGTCGACTTCGAACATCACCATGTAGGCAGTCACGTCGGCTCCGCGTCGGTCGAGCAGCCTTCCGGCAGCTGAATCCTTGGTGATGGGGGAGACGACCTCGATGAACTGATCGCCGACGCTCAACAAGGCGTTGTGCAGTCCGAACTCGGCAACGCCGGGATCGTTGAAGCACACCGTGAGGTGGAGATGTGTGCACAGCCGTTCGACGGTCGCGTCGAGGTCACGGGCTGCGATGACGACCTGGCGGAGGCGGATCACGCCAGCATGGTAGAGCGTGTCGCAGGCGGCGGTAGGTTCCAACGCATGCTTACGGTGATCGAAGGCCGAGTGCTCGGCTGCCTGATGGAGAAGGAACGCACCGTTCCCGATCAGTATCCGTTGTCGATGAATGCGCTGGTGTCGGCATGCAACCAGTCGTCGTCGCGGGAGCCGATCATGGCCCTCGACGAGTTCGAGGTCGATGCATCGATCACGTCGATGAAGGCCCAGGGCCTCGTGCGTATCGTCCATCCATCGCACGGTCGCAGCGTCACCCGGTATCGGCAGGTCGCCGACGAGAAGTTCGAGCTCGAGCCTGACGCGGCTGCGGTCATGGCCGTGCTGCTGATCCGTGGCCCGCAGACTGTCGCCGAGCTACGGTCGCGTACAGAACGGCTGCACACGTTCGAGTCGGCAGCAGAGGTCGATGCATGCCTGCACACGTTGGCCGACAGCGC
Source organism: Ilumatobacteraceae bacterium (assembly GCA_031427935.1). Taxonomy (GTDB): domain Bacteria; phylum Actinomycetota; class Acidimicrobiia; order Acidimicrobiales; family Ilumatobacteraceae; genus JAENVT01. Next base: position 825 of record JANPOJ010000168.1, read on the forward strand.
GCTCGTGCAGTTGCTCGACCGCCAAGTCGGCCAGAAGGAACAGCGCTGGCAACAGTTGATCGCTGAAGAGTCCGAGCCAGTCGCTGCCCCGGCCACGGTGGTCCCGGCCGCCGTTGCGGGAAGCATGGCGGACCGCGTCGCCCAACTCGAGGATCGCGTCGCCAAGCTCGAGTCGGCCCTCGCCGACCTGCTGTAGCCAGCACGATGTACAGGCCCGCCGCGTTCGCGGAAGAGCGACCAGAGTTCATCGCCCAGTTCCTCGTCGATCACCCGATGGCGCAGTTGGTGACGATGACCGACGACGGCCTGGTCGCCACCCCGCTGCCGATGCTGTACGAGCCGACGACTGATGGCCTTGGCTCGTTGGTCGGCCACGTGGCGCGCGCCAATCGCCAATGGGCCGAGGCCTCGGCGGGCATCGAGGCGCTGGCGATCTTCACCGGCGCGAACGCGTATGTCTCGCCGAACTGGTACCCGTCGAAGGACGAGCACGGCAAGGTGGTCCCGACCTGGAACTACGAGACGGTGCACATCCGCGGCGAGTTCGTCGCGCACGACGATGCGGAGTGGAAGCGTGCGCTGGTCACCCGCCTGACCGAGCGACACGAGTCTCGCCTCGACGCCCCGTGGGAAGTCGACGACGCACCGCCCGACTACATCGCCACCATGCTGAAGGCGATCGTGGGCATCGAGGTCCGGATCACGTCGATCGAGGCCAAGCGCAAGCTGAGCCAGAACCGGCCCGAGGACGACATCGCCGGCACGATCGCCGGGCTGAGCGCGGCGGGTGGCCAGGCCGCCCTGGTCGCCGAGTCGATGCGATCGCCCTAGCGCAGGGAACGAGGTCCGCTTCGGACCTCGGTGGTGGTGCGGTCCTGATCGTCTGCACGAAGTGCGTAACTTCAACGCGCACGTCCTGCACCGAAGTTACGCACTTCCCCGAATCCCGCGGACCGACCGACAACCTCTGATCTTCAGCGGAGTGTTACGCGCCCACCCGGCGAGGCGTGAGACACTCCACTGGGTTCAGCCGAGGTCGGGCCAGCGGCGTCTCTGGCGCCGACGCACACCGGCTTTGCCCAACTTGCGGTGCTCGGCCAACGCCCACTGGCGTCGCCAACCGTTGTAGTCCGGCCCGGTGAGTTTCGGGCTGGTCCCGGTGGAGCGGCGGCGGCGTGAGGTCCAGAAGTCGGTCAACGCCTCGTCGCCGAGCGTGGTGACAGCGGCCTCGATGCGGCCGTTGAACCGGCGCGTCGACTCGCCTTCGACGGGTGGCATCGGCGAACCGAACACGACCTTGGTCTTGCCCGGCTTCGGTCGCTTCATTCCCTTGCCGTAGATCGCCCCCGAGCCGTCGATGAACATGGGAACGACTGCTGCACCGGTTCGTGACGATAGGTACGCGGCACCGCCTTTGAACTCCTGGCCCCAGCCATCGGGCGAGCGACCGCCTTCCGGATAGATCACCAGGCTCCAGCCGTCCTCGATCAACCGCTTCAGTTGGTCGCTGGTCTTGCGGCCGGTGACCTCGCGGTCGATGGGGATGGCGTTCAGCGACAGCGCGGCGATGATGCCCTTCCATCGCGCGTCGAAGAAGAAGTCGGCGGCAGCAGCGACCACGAGCTTCGATCGCCACGGTTCGGGAATGGTGATGATCGACAGCGGCGTGTCGAGGTGGCTGTGATGCGTCGGCGCGAAGATCAGTGGCGGCGGCTCCTCGCGAACGCGGAGGTCTTCGAGCCGATCGATGCCGTAGACCTCCGGCCGGGCGAGACCATGCACGACCAGCCGCAGTGGACCGTTGGTGATCGCCTTGCGGGCTGCCTTCGCCGGTCCGCGGCGGGCCCAGGCGGTCTCGAAGTTGGCGCCGAGCTTCGAAGGTTCGAGCGGGACGACCACGCCTTTGGGAACGCTGGGTTTGCGGTACGGGAACCCGACGTTGCGGGCGGGTTTGAGGGCGCGCTGCAAGGTCGCGCTGGCAATATCGCCCAGCCGCGCGGCGCGGCGCAGCCCGGTCAGCGAGTACGGCACTGTGCGCTTGCTCATGGCAACTCGCTCATTGCACGTCGGCAACCAGCAGGGCCGGCACGTGCAGATGGCTGATGGTCGGCGAACGGCCGACCACATCGCTGGCGATCTCGAAGGCGTCGTCCATCGTCGACGCCGGGGTGAAGCCGAGGCGCCGGACCGTCGGCGGGTCGCCACCGACGATGATCACCTTGCCTGCGTGCTGCAGGCCGTGTGCGCCCCAGTACCAGGCGTAGAACGGATGCACTCCGTGATAGGCGTTGCCGGTGCGGTAGAGGTGGCGGTACCACTCGTCCTCGGCGTACTGCTTCTCCCACTTCAGCGACATCGCCACCGGGTCGGTCGTGTCGGCCAGCACCTGCTCGAAGAAGTCGATGTAACTCGGGTGATGCACCGGGTGGAACTCGCGGTACGTGGGGTGGGTCATGATGATCACGCCGCCCTCGCGCACCAACGGCTTGTTGCGATACATGTTGAACAGGTACCCCAAGCCCATGCACATCACGAGCACCGGGTTCATGATCCCGTCGGGGTTGTACGGGCAGACGTAGGGGATGCCGAGGGTCAAGATGTCGGTCTGGCCGTGCACCTCGACGAGTTGCTGCTTGTGCACCCACTCCAGGGTGATCTTGTGCACGGCCTCGGTGTCGCCGGCCTGCACGCTGGTCATCTGATGCGGGCCTTCGATGTTGTGGAAGATCCGGCGCGCCAAGCGGGTCGGCGTGCGGCTGAGTGACTTGGTCGTGGCCAGGAACGTGGCTCGATCCTTGGCCTTCCACTCCCACTCGCGCTTGGAGAGGAAGTCGAACGGCGACGGGAACATGTCGGTGTTCAACGTCGACTCGATCTGGAACACCTGCGGGCCGTGGTCGCGCATGATCTTGCCGAGCCGCCACACGCTCTTGTGCAGTTCGCTCTTGTGACGGTCCATCAGGCTGCGCGTGTTCTGCAGAGTCTCGGGGTTGTGGTGGAAGCTGAGGCTGCGGTAGCTCGCCAGGCCGGTGGTGATGCTCTTCCACCCACCGTCCATCGCCACCGAGTTGATGTTGACGTACACGATCAGGTCGCTGTCGGCGGCACGCTTGCTGATCTCCAACACCTCCCCCTCGGGCGTCGTGCCGATCACCGTGAGGTTGTCGAGATCCTCTGCGTCGTGCTGATACAGCGTGCCGCGCGGATGGAAGGCGTCGTAGATGCGGTCGCCGAGCGCGTGACGCAACTCGTATTCATGCATACGACGGTGCAGGCCGAGCGCGGCGATGATGTGCACGTCATCGACCCCTGCGTCGGCAGCGAGGTCGAGCACTGCTTCGATCACGCGTTGACGGTTGTCGGGGGTGCGCATCTTGGGCAGCGGCAGGCTGACATCGTCGAAGGCGATTGTCAACTTCATGCCGGGGAACAGTTGCGCCGGCAGTGGATCCTGTTCGTGCGGATTGAGCAACGCTGCGCGAATCGCGCCGTCGATGTCTTCGATCGCGGCCAGTGGCTCGGGTGGGTAGATCACGCGGCTGCGCCCGGCCGGCAGCTTCTCGAGGCTGAAGTTCTCGCCGCGCCAGAACATGATCGGGGGAGTGGAGCGATCCACTTCGAGGACGAATCCAGGACGAGGCATAGTCAGTTCTCTCTCATATCGAAGGCAACCTTGACGGCGCCGCGGCGACCGGCCGAGGCGGCGTGGGCGATCGCGTCCTTGTAGTCGTCGAGTGGATACGTGGCCGACACCAGTCGGCCGAGGTCGAAGCGTCGAACGACCTCGAGAGCGGCGATGAAGTCGTTGCGCGTGTACGCATAGCAGCCGCGTATGGCGACCTCGCGATGCCACAGCGACGTCAACTCCAGTGACACGTTGCCTGGCATGCCGACGAGCAAGACTTCGCCGCCGGGTGCCACGACGCGCAGCGACTGCCGCAACGATTCGCTGGATCCCACACAGTCGATGACATTGCGGAAGCCCGATGTCAGCTGGTCGGCAAGGACCATCGACTTCGTCGCCGAGCGGACCCAGCGGGGCAGTTCGTCGGGCGTGCACACGATGTCGGCGCCCAGCTCCTTGGCGAGCCTCCGCTGCTCGGCGTACCTCGCGGTGACGATCAGCGGGCCGCTGCGATCCTTGTCGCGCGTTGCCGTGATCGCCGCCAAGGTCAGCAAACCCACGGTGCCGGCGCCGATGATCACGGTCTCGTGGCCCTCGTATCGCAAGGCAGCGTGCGCCGCACACGCCGTCGGCTCGATCATCACCGCTGCTTCATCGGTGAGGTCGTCGGGGACATCGACGAGTTGGCTGGTGTGGGCGACCATCCACGTGCTCCAGCCGCCGCCCGTGTCGGTGCAGAAGCCGCTCTGTATCCCTGGCTCGAGATGGCCGAAGGCGGCGCGTTCGCACAGGTTCGTTCGACGCGCAGCACATTGCGCGCAGACCGGGCTGATGCCGCGCGTCACACACGACAACACCGGCACCAGGGCCACTCGCTTGCCCCGCTCGGTCGTCGCAACGACCTCGTGGCCGGGCACGAACGGGTAGCTGACCAACGGGTCGAAGTAGGCCGAGGCCGTGCCGTCGATCATGGCCAGGTCGGAGCCGCAAATGCCCGAGAGCCGCGGCGTCAGGCGCACCCAGTCAGGCCCCGGCAGGGGGAGTGGCTCGTTCGGTTCGAGCTTCAACGGGCCCACCGCGGCGCCGCGGCCGGGGGCCAACGTGCCGGCGAGCCGGGCGGCAGCGAACTTGATCGGCTTGCGCTCGAAGATCAGTCTCATGCGAACTTCCGTCCGCGTTGACGCTCGGTCAACAGCGGCCCGATCGGCAGCAGCGGCCGCGGTCCTCCGGCGGCCTTCGACCAGTGCTCCACCAGCCACCCACGCTTGCGGGCGATGGCCGCGAGCCGGGTTTCGGGATTGACTGCGACGGGGAAGCCGACGGCTTCCAGCATCGGCAGGTCGCTGGTCGAGTCGGCGTAGGCGATCGACTCATCCAATCTCAATCCCTCGGCACTGCAGTAGTCGGCCAGGAGCTGGGCCCGGGTCTCACCGGTGGGCGGCACCTTCGAGAGGTGACCGCTGTATGTACCGTCCGGCTTGATCGTCATCTCGGCGGCGATGATCTCGTCGAACAGTGGCCGCAACCCCTCGACGGCAAAGCTGAGTGCGCCGGTGATCAGGACGGTTCGATGACCGAGTGCTCGGTGCTCTCGCACCCGGCGGATCCCGCGCGGGAAGCTCTTGGTCAGGATCAGGTTGGTCAGCAGCTCGTTGGAGTCCTCGTCGATCTGGCTGACCGGCGCGTCCTCGTAACGCCGGTAGAAGAATCGCAGGAAGTCGCCGCGGTCCTTGCGATCCATCGCGCTGAGGCTGGGGGCCTCGGCCAGGGTCCGCAGCACGTAGCGGATCCGCTCCGGCGCATTGAGACGGCGCGTCGCCAGCCATGTGTAGCTCTCGACCACGTTGCTGGCGATCAGGGTGTTCTCGAGGTCGAACGCGGCAACATGGCGGTCGGGGGACAGCACGCTGCGACGCAGCCGGTCGGCCCGGTCGTTGCGACTTTTGCCGGGCTTCGTCTTGGCCCGCGAGTGATGAACGATCGATGGCAGGTGGATCGTGCTGACGTACGTCGGCCAGTCGACGCTACGCGGATCGATGTTGAACTCGGCCTGATCGACAGCATCGAGACTGTCGTGGATAGCCATCAAGTGGTCGACCTGGTAAATGGCCTCGCACTCGGTGTACAGCCCGTAGAGCTGCACGTACTGGAAGGCGCGATCGATTTCGATCTTGGTCTCGTCGAGCTTGGCGGCCCACGTCGCCTGCTTGCCGCGCAACGGCAGTGCCTGCAGAACCCGCTCGGTCTTCTCCGCCATCATCTTCGCTCGCTGCAGCTGCTTCTTCACCCGACCACGTGCGGGGAACTGCCATTCGGGGACGACGATCGGCTGGCCCTCGGCGTCGTACAGCGGGTGCTCGGTGAACCAGCTGCGAACGTTGTCGACCAGGGTC
>JANPOJ010000169.1:0-1910 GCA_031427935.1 Ilumatobacteraceae bacterium
CCAGCAACTGAGCCAATAGTTTTGAACGCCCCGCTGATCCAATCGCCCACCGGTTTGATGACGTTTACCCACAACCAGTTGAAGGCCGTAGCGCCGTTCGACGCGGCGATGTCCGCGGTGGTGACCGTGGCATCGTTGATCATCACGGTCGAGCCGTCGATCTTGACCTTCACGGTCGGTCCGGCGACGGTCGGTACGTCCTGACCGTCCATCTTCATGACGTCGCCGGCCATCACGGAGCCGGCGACCACGTGGTAGGTGAGGATGGTCTTCAACTTGGCCGGGTCGGCCAACAGCTGCTCCTTGGTGATCTTGAGCGTCGCGAGCGCATCTGCGAATGCTTGGTCTGTCGGAGCGAACACGGTGAACGGCCCGGGGCCGCTCAGCGTGTCGACCAACCCTGCGGCCTTCACCGCCTCGACGAGCACGGTGAAGTTGCCGGCGCCAGCAGCGACATCGACGATGGTGCCCGGCTGGTCGGCCATGGCAGGTGCAGTGGTTCCCGCCGCAGCGGCTGCGGGGATGGTGGTCGGTGCTGGGGTCGACGCGGCGTCCTTGGTGTTGTCACCACAGGCGCTCAACGCCAGGACTGCTGCCAAGCCCACGGTGGCAAACGCAGCTGAGGTTCTTGATGCTTTCATGAGATGTACTCCACATTCGTTGAGGGGGTGGCCGCGCCGGAGCGAGACCAGACGGTTTGTGTCGTGATGAAGTACGTCGAATATGGCGGGCCTGGATGCAATCGGGCAAGACTGGTGCCGTGAGCGAGTCAGGTGGAGCACCAACGGAGCCAATCGAGGGCCCCGCCTCGCTCGAGGGCATCAACCTCGTCGGTGACGACCAGGCAGATCGCCGGGTGCACGGCGGTTTCCACAAGGCGGTGTACGCCTACTCCGTCGAGGACTACGAATGGTGGGCGCGACTACCACGGATCGGGCTGTACTTCATGGGTTTCGGTCGGGAGCAGGCACCGCGTCGGGCTCGTACTACTTCGCGCCGTCCGTCGAGACCCTCGAGGCAGCAATCGCCTGATGAGCGACGCCGAGAACTACGAGGACGTGACGGTCTACGGCCTCGACGCGGACGTAGAAGAGAGCAATTGCTGCTCGCCCACAACGAGTGCACGTTCATCTGGTCGAACCGCGAGGGCTGGCCGGTCGGTGTCATCATGGCGTGTGCATCGTCGTGACGTCGACCGGGTCGCCACTGCCTCGCAACAAGGCAGTCACGAGGAAGGGCCTGTGCACGGTGATCGACGACGACGCCGAGACCAAACGTTGGTTCTACCCCGCACTCGCCCGAGCACTGCGAGGCGAAGACGACCCGGTGCTGCGCGACAGCTTCGCTGCGTTCCTCGACTCCCCCCGCCGGGCGATCCTGCAGGTCGCGCCGACGCAGCGCATTGGCGACGACGGCGCCAAGATGGCTCGGGCCACCGCCGAGTGGATTGCTGCGAGCCACACCGCAGGCGACACGCCATGAGCGATGTGCTGATCGTCGACGAGCCCCTGCCGTTGGTTCGCCGGCTGACGTTGAACCGCCCCGAGAAGCGGAACGCGTTGAACGATGCGCTCCGGTCCGCCCTGTTCGATGCGCTGCGTGCGGGCGATGGGGATCGCAGTGTCTCGGTGATGATCGTGCGGGGTGCGGGAACGAGCTTCTCCGCTGGGTACGACCTCGCCCAGCCGAACCACGATGTCGAGCGGGCGATTGCCAAAGCCGATGGATGGTGGTCGCGTCACGTTGTCAACAACTGGTTCGAGATGTGGGACATGGCCACCCCGATCCTCGCCCAAGTCCACGGCTATTGCCTGGCAGGTGGCACGGAACTGGCGACGGCGTGCGATCTCGTCTATGTCGCCGACGACGCCAAGATCGGCTATCCGCCGGTGCGCCTGATGTCACCGCCA
>JANPOJ010000170.1:0-21893 GCA_031427935.1 Ilumatobacteraceae bacterium
GCAGATCGTGACTGGCACGGCGTTGTACCTCGCGCTTGGCGGTCCTTTGGAGTGGCCACTCCGCGGGCTGACGCCTGCACAATTCAGCGCCCTTTGGGCCGGCCCAGGAATCGGGCTGTTCAACCTGATCCCGATCCTGCCGTTCGACGGAGGCACCATCCTCGAACAGGCTGTCGATGCTGTCAGCCCGAAACACTCGCGACGGTTCATGATCGTTTTCACCGTCGTCGCCAGCGTTGCCGCAATGATCTACATGGCAACCCAACCCGGCCTTCGTGGGCTGATCATCTTCATGGCAATTCCGCTGCTTTCAGTTGCCCAGATCGTCCACAGCGAGAAGGCACACGAGAAGCACACCACCGGCCAAGAGTCGTTGGCCCGCGCCGAGGCGCTGGCGTGGGCCACCGGTGACGTCTCACGCTTCTCCGGCGGCCACGTGCCGTCACCCTGGTTTCGGGCACATCAGCAGCTACGTCACGGCCATTCCGAGGTAGCACGTCAGCTCCTCATGGCAGACCTTTCCGACCCGCACCCTGTCAATTGGTGGCCTCCCGACGCCGCTCCCCTGCGTGCGCTAGAGGAACTCGTGGCACTACTGCCACGCCCGCTGCCCCACGGCCGCTCGTTCAGCGACTTCGTCGTGTCGGGAATCCTGCTGCGCCTCGGCGAGTACCCAGAGGCCGCCAACTACGCCGCGACCGCGTATAACAACGACCGCCCGGCGATGCTCGCGGTGCACGTTGCGCGAGCTGCTGCCGCCCTCGGGGATCAGAATACGGCAATTGCCTGGTTGCGTTCAGCCGCAACCACCGCGCCGCCCGAGACGCTGCAGGCCGCAATCGACGCTGCCCCCGAGTTCGAGCAACTGCGATCCCAGCCGCAGTTCATGAACGCGCTCGCCCAGTAGGCAGCTACTGGACTTTCGCCGCAAGCGTCTTCGGCGCGATGAGGCAGTACGAACTGGTCACCAGTTCACGCACCTCTTCCCAGTCCACCTTCACCGAGTCGAAGTCGAGCACGATCCAGCCGCCACGTGCCAGGTACTGCGCCGGCCGACACCGAGGGTCGTCCAGCAGTGCCGGCAACTCCTCACGCTCGGCCTTCACACAAATCGAGGCACCGGACCCGGGGAAGAGAAAGATCTTCTTGCGGACACGAAAGTTGATCTCGGTCCCCCAGGTCAGCTCCTCAGTCGCCTCCGGCAGCGAGAGGGCGATGCCGCGCATCCGATCAAGGTTCTTTGCGAACTGCGATGGAGTGAAGATCGTGGACACCAGCCGAGTTTCGCGCGATTCGGGCCAGAGCGAGGCACATCCAATTCAGCCCAGCGACAACATTTCCTGCACTGACCGCAACAAAAGTTGTCACTGACCAAAATCAACTACACCAGCCGCCGAGCCATAGTCGGCCGCCGGGATGGGCGTCGCCCCTTCAAAAGCATCGGTTCGGGACGTAAAGGAACGAAGTCCGCCCGTCCGCGCGAGCACCGGTCAGTAGCGGTGTGGAGTCGGCTCTCCCGTTGGCGCGGCCGGTCGCTCGTTGTCCAGCTTGCTCTTCCGGTGACGCACGCGGGCCCGCCCATGGGCGGTGGATCATGCCAAACCCCGCCGCTCCCGGGCCGCGGAACGAGAACACTTGTTCCACCCAGCGACAACAAGTAGGTGCAAGCTCCACCCAGCGACAACAAGTAGGTGCAAGCTCCGCCCGCCGCCACCGCAGGGCCGGCGAGCCTGCGCCCACCCCTCAAGAGCATGTTTTGAATGACTGAAAGCGCGCGCAAGCTAGGCCTGTAGTGCGCTGCGCTTGACGTAGGCCAGGGCCACGTCGCCGCTGCGGCTGGTGATGCTGTCTGCGGGCTCGCCGTCACCGACGACGATTCGCTGCAGCAGCTTTGGTGCCGCGGCGCCGCGACTGTCCATCCGCTCGACGAGCTCCTGCCCGGGATAGCAACCCTTGGTGAAGCTGACCGCAACGCCTGTGATTCCGGTCTCCGCTGGAATCATTTCGCCTGGAACGATCTCGGCGCCCATCTGCGGCCACACCGCATCGATACGGGCCGCCAACAGTTGCTCGGATGTCCCGTGCTCGACGCCTGCGGGCGGGTGCACGTCGGCACCCAACAGATCGATGCCGTCGCCCCACGAGGCCAGACCCTCGACCTCGGAAGCACCATCGCCGCGCACTGCGAGGCACTGCCAGTCCAGGGTGGTGATCTCGGCCTTCACACGAATCTTGAACCGGTTGAGGCGGGCAGTCAGCACCTCGCCGAAACCTTCGTCGGTATCCAGCACGAACGCGTCGTCAGCCGTCCGCCACACCCGCAGCAACACGTCGACCTTGCCGGTGGGCTGCAGCACGAAGCTCCACGCCGACTGGCCGACCTGCAGCAGCCGCAAGTCCTGCGACAACTGCGATTGGAGATAGGTCAGCGCGTCGGGCCCCGCCACCTGCACGATGTCACGCGGATACTCGGTCCAGAAGCGCTGCGAGAAGGACATGGCAACAGTGTCGCAGCTCCACCTCCCGCTGACACACTGTGGCCATGGAAACCGATGTCGTCGTCCGACGCGTCAGCGATGGCCTGCAGCTGACACTCAACCGGCTGTCAAGCCTGGCCACAGGTGTCGCTGTTGTCGCGGCAGTGATCGGCGCCGCCACCTTTGCGACCGGATGGTGGTTGTTTCCCGACAGCAGAACAGCATGGATCATCATCGGCGGCGTGATCTGCCTGATCCCCGTCGGCGCCGCCCTCTTCGCTCGCCTACTGCTGCGGATCACCGCCAAATACGCACCGCAGCTCATTGACAACGTCCGCACCTTCCTTGGCGGCGCCTCACCGGCTTCACGCGTGCTGATCGACTACGACAGCGGACAACCGGTCATCACGTCGTCCAAGACGTTCACCGGTGTGCGTACCGAGCTGGCTTTGCGGAGCCGTGAGCTACCCGCACTGTGGGCCGGCGTGCGCGCCATCACCAGCGTTCCCGGCCTGGCCGCCATCGCCGTTCTCGGCATGCTCGCGGTGGGCCTGTTGGGAACCATTCTGCTGATCAGCGGCCTGCTCTAGAAGCGTGTCGGAGGGTTTCCACGCCCTACGACGACCTGGGGCGGCGGCGTTGAAACCCTCGGTCAGCTATGCGAGCGCCGCTGGGCGGTCATCCGCCGTGCGGCTGGAACCGCCGACAGCAAGGCCGCCGCCTTGTTGCGGCACTCCAGGTCTTCCTCGTCGGGCACAGAGTCGGCGACAATGCCGGCACCCGCTTGGAACGAGGCCCCGTGGGCACCCACGAACATCGTGCGAATGGCCAGTGCAGTGTCCAGGTTGCCGCTGAAGTCGACGTAGCCCACGACCCCGGCGTACGGCCCGCGCTTCACCGGTTCGAGTGCATCGATGATCTCCATCGCCCGCACCTTCGGGGCGCCACTGACCGTGCCCGCGGGCAGCGTGGCGCGCAGCACGTCAATGGCGGTCTTGCCTTCCACCAACTCACCAGTCACCTGTGAGGTGAGGTGCATCACGTGGCTGTAGCGCTCGAGGCTCATCAGTTCTGTGACCTGCACGGTGCCGAACTTCGCAACCCGACCAACATCGTTGCGGGCCAGGTCGACCAGCATGATGTGCTCGGCGACCTCCTTCGGGTTCTCCTTCAGCTCGCCAGCCATGCGTCGGTCGTCATCGTCGTTGCGACCGCGGCGACGGGTGCCAGCGATCGGCCGACTGACCACCGTGCGGCCCAACACCTTCACCATCGGCTCGGGCGAACTGCCCGCGATGGTGATTTCAGGGTGACGCAGGAAGTACATGTACGGACTGGGGTTCACCTGGCGCAGCACGCGGTAGAAGTCGAACGGGTCGGCCTCGAGGTCGATGTCGTAGCGCTGCGAGAGCACGACCTGGAAGATGTCGCCGGCGACGATGTGCTCCTTGGCCACCTCGACAGCTTCTTGGAAGACGCCGTTGGCCATCGTGCTGCGAACCAGCGGCATCTCGTCGTCGGCCTGCGGCGGCGCGACGGGCACGTACGCCAGCGGCCGGGCGAGATCGGCAACAGCGCGCTCGACCCGGCAGATCGCGGCGTCGTACGCCTGATCCATTTCGTGGCTGCTCATTTCCAACACCGGCACGCTCTCGATCAGGTAGACACGCTGGCGCCAGTGGTCGAATGCCGCCAACGAACCGATCACGCTCATCGCCGCGTCGGGCAGTTGGCGATCGTCGCGCGGCACGTGGGGCAGGTGCTCGACCTCACGGACGATGTCGTACCCGAGGTACCCCATCACGCCACTCTGCAGCGGCGGCAGATCGGGGATGATCGGCGCACGATAGATGCGGAGCAGTTCGTCGAGAGCCGCGAGCATCCCGCGATCGACCGGCACCGTCGCAGGCACCTGGCCGAACGTCGTGATGTGACCGTCTCGCAGTTCGAGCGTGGCCACCGGGTCGCGGCCCACGAAGCTGTACCGGCTCCAACGTTCGCCGTGCTCGACAGACTCCAACAAGAAGCCCGAGCCCGAGCCGACCAACTTGGCATACGCAGCAACGGGCGTCTCCAGATCGGCCAGCACTTCGGTCCACACCGGCACCACGGTGTGCTGTGCAGCCAGACTTCGGAACTCGTCGCGGCTCGGCCGCATTCGTAGTCCGGTCATTCGCCGAACCGGCGGAAGAAGCAGGAATAGGCGCCGGTGTGGCACGCGCCGTTGCCCTCTTGCTCGACCATGAACAGCAACACATCGGCGTCACAGTCGTAGTACGCCTCGCGGACGAACTGGCGGTCGCCACTGGTGTCACCCTTGCGCCACACCTCTTGGCGACTGCGACTCCAATAGACCATCCGGCCACTGTCCAGGGTCGATTGCAGCGTCTCGGCGTTCATCCACGCCAGCATCAGCACCGCCTTCGTCTCGACGTCTTGGGCGATGGCTGCCACGAGACCCGACGAGTCGTACTTGATGGCCAAGAGTTGCTCGGGAGTTGCCTGAATCCTCACGCCGCTGGACATGGGCGACATGCTACGGCGCGACAAGCGGGCGCACCCTGGGAGATACGACCGGAGAAGTGGCCTACAGATACAAGCCGGTGCTGGCCTCGATGCGGGTCGCGGCGACCGCATGGATGTCGCGTTCACGCAACATGATGTAGTCGTTGCCGCCGACCTCGACCTCGTAGCGATCCTCCGGGCTGAACAACACGCGATCGCCGACCTCGGCGCTGCGCACGTTCTGGCCGAGGGCAACCACCTCGGCCCACACCAGCCGTTTGGAGATCTGGGCGGTCGCCGGAATCAGGATGCCACCCGATGAACGACGCTCGCCGTCCTTCTCCGGGATGTGCACCAAGAGCCGGTCGTTGAGCATCTTGATCGGCAGCTTTTCGTTCTCCAGGGCCACGGCGGCAGGGTACCGCCGGGCGATTGTTTATGCCACCGCCGCAGAGATCCTGGCCATGACCTCGGGCGTCAGTAAAGGCAGCACGTCGATGGCCGCGAAGTTCTCGGCGACCTGGCTGGGCCTGCTGGCGCCGGTGATGACGCTGGACACATTGGGGTTGGCAGCGCACCAGGCGAGGCACATCTGCGCAAGCGTGCAGTCGAGCTCCGCAGCGATCGGCCGCAACCGCTCGACCTTGGCCAACGCCGCATCATCCGACAGTTGCGATTTCAACCACTCGTAACCCGACAGCGAGCCGCGGGAGTCCGCGGGGATCCCGTCTTTGTACTTGCCGGTCAGCAACCCGGATGCCAACGGGCTCCAGATCGTGGTTCCGAGGCCGATGTCGGTGTACAGCCTGGCGTACTCCTCCTCGACGCGCTTGCGATCGAGCAGGTTGTACTGCGGCTGCTCCACTACCGGCTTGTGCAGGTGATGCCGCTCGGCGATCTCCCACGCAGCGCGGATCTCGTCGGCTGCCCACTCGCTGGTTCCCCAGTACAGCGCCTTGCCCGACGAGACGATGTCCGACATCGCCCACACGGTCTCCTCGATCGGCGTGTCCGGGTCGGCTCGGTGGCAATAGATGAGATCGAGGAAGTCGACACCCATGCGCTCGAGTGACCCATCGATGGCTTGCATGAGGTACTTGCGGTTCAAGGTGTTGACCATGTTGGGCACACGCTCGATGCCCCAGAAGAACTTCGAGCTCAAGACGTACGTCTGGCGCCGCCAACCGAGCTCGGCGATCACACGACCCATGATCGCTTCGCTCTCGCCCGCGGCATAGGCCTCCGCGTTGTCGAAGAAGTTGCAGCCGGCGTCATACGCGGTCTGCATGCACTCCATGGCTGCGTCGTCTTTCATCTGGTTGTCGAACGACACCCAGCTTCCGAACGACAGCACCGAGACCTGCAGGCCGCTGCGACCGAGCCGGCGGTAGACCATCTTGTCTTTCGGCGAAGTGGTGGGCATCGAGTTCTCCTTGTTGATTGCGATGGATTCGGACGGGAGCTCAGCGCGGCAGCACGGGTCGAACGGCGATGCCTGCGGCGGCCATCGCTGCTTTGGCATCGGCGATCACGTGCTCGCCGAAGTGGAAGATGCTGGCAGCCAACACGCCGGTTGCGCCACCCTCGATGATTCCCTCGACGAGGTGCTGCATGGTACCGACACCGCCACTGGCGATGACGGGCACGTTGACGTTCTCGGCAACGGCCGAGGTGAGGTCGAGGTCGTACCCGTCGCGCGTGCCGTCTCGATCCATCGAGGTCAGCAGGATCTCGCCGGCACCGAGCCTGGCGGCTTTCACTGCCCAGTCGAGCGCGTCGATTCCCGTCGGGGTACGGCCGCCGTGCAGGTAGACCTCGAACCCGAGCCCGCCAGGACGACGCTTGGCGTCGATCGCGCAAACGCAGCATTGCGAGCCGAACTCGGAGGCGATTTCGCGGATCAGCTCCGGTCGCTGTACCGCCGCGGTGTTGACGCTGACCTTGTCGGCGCCGGCGCGCAGCATGCGGCGGGCGTCGTCGACCGCGCGGATACCGCCGCCTACCGTCAGCGGAATGAACACCTGCTCGGCGGTGCGATAGACGACGTCGACCATCGTGTCGCGCCCGTCGGACGACGCAGTGATGTCGAGGAAGACCAGTTCGTCGGCGCCCTCGGCGTCGTAGCGCGAGGCCAGCTCGACCGGGTCACCCGCGTCGCGCAGCCCGATGAAGTTGATGCCCTTGACCACGCGGCCGCTGGTCACGTCGAGGCACGGGATGACCCGGGCGACCCTCATCGGCGCAGGACCCGCAATGCCTCGACGACGGTGAACCGGCCTTCATAGAGAGCCTTGCCCGTGATGATCCCGGCGATTCCCGACACACCTGCCAACGCAGCGACGTCGTCCAACGACGACACGCCCCCGCTGGCGATCACCGGCGCGGTGGAATTCGCCGCCGCGGCGGCGAGTCCTTCGAGATCGGGGCCCGCGAGCATGCCGTCGCGGGCGATGTCGGTGATCACGAACGCGCTGGCCGAGGGATACCATCCCAATGCTTCGTCGAGCGAGATGCCGGAGCCTTCGGTCCAGCCATGCACGGCGAGCTCACCGTCGCGGTGGTCGAGCCCGACTGCGACGGCGACGACGTCGGCGGCCGCGTCGACCAACTCCGGGTGCTGCACCGCGGCAGAACCCATCACGACCCGTGCGACGCCGGCATCGGCCAACTGCTGCGCGTCGGCGAGCGTGCGTACGCCCCCACCGGTCTGCACCCGGGCGCGCCCGGCGACTGCGTCGACGACCGCTGCGACCAACGGACGATTCCGAGGTGAGCCCGACTTCGCCGCGTCGAGATCGACGATGTGGATCCACGACGCGCCTGCGTCGGCAAACGAGCGGGCGACCGCAATCGGGTCGCTGCCGTAGACGATCGCGCTGCCGTAGTCGCCCTGGGTGAGACGCACCACCTGGCCGTCGTGCAGATCGATCGCCGGGAACAGCTCGACCATCATCGGACTGATGCCTCTGCAGCGATGTGCACGAAGTTGCCCAGCAGTGCGAGGCCCCACGTGCTCGACTTCTCGGGGTGGAACTGGGTGGCGAACACGTTGCCCTGGCGAAACGCGGCGTTGACGACGCCCCCATAGGTGCACGTCGCGGCGATCGCCGATGGATCGTCGGGAACCGCGTGTAGCGAGTGCACGAAGTAGACCCACGCCTGCTCGGCGGGTAGCCCTGCGAACATCGGGTCGTCGGGCAGCGCCAGCGACAGCAGGTTCCATTGCATCTGCGGTCGCGGTAGCTCCGAGCCGAGCCACCGGATCATGCCGGGGATGATGCCGAGCCCGACGGCGGTGTCGTCTTCTTCGCTGGCGTCGAACAACATCTGCATGCCGACGCAGATACCCATGAACGGTCGACCGGAGTCCACGGCCTCCTCGACCACGTCTTCGAGATCGGCCTCGCGCAGCGCAGCCATGCACGCACCGAACGCGCCCACGCCCGGGAGTACGACCGCGTCGGCCTCGGCGATCAGTCCATGGTCGACGGTGAGCCGTGCGTCGGCCCCACACCGCTGCAAGGCCTTCTGTGCGGAACGCAGATTGCCGATCCCGTAATCCAACACAGCTATCAATGGCTGTTCAGTCATCGGTCAGAGCACGCCCTTCGTCGACGGCACCTGTGCGCCTTCGATGCGCACCGCGTCGCGGAGGCACCGCGCCAGTCCCTTGAACACCGCCTCGATGATGTGGTGCACGTTCCGCCCACGTCGCAACGTGACGTGCAGCGTGATGCCCGCAGCGGTGGCGAACGAGGCAACGGCATGCTCGGCCAACTGCGGATCGAACGCCGGATTACCGAGCGGCAAGCACTCCGGCAGCTCGACCTCCCACACCACGAACGGCCGCCCGGAGAGATCGAGGGCCACCTCGACGAGTGCTTCGTCGAGCGGGTACAGCCCGCTGGCAAACCGGCGGACGCCGGCCTTGTCGCTGAGGGCCTTGCGGAAGGCCTCGCCCAGGCTGATGGCCACGTCTTCGACGGTGTGATGGGTGTCGATGTGCAGGTCGCCCGTAGCAGCGATGCGCAGGTCGAACCCGCCGTGCTTGCCGACCTGTTCGAGCATGTGGTCGTAGAACGGGATGCCGGTCGAGATCTCGGTCACGCCGCTTCCGTCGATGTCGATGACCAGATCGATCGACGTCTCCTTCGTGGTCCGGTGAACGGTTGCGGTGCGGCTCATTGCACGATCTCCTCGATGGCCACCAGGAACTCGTCGTTCTCCTCTGCGGTTCCGATGGTGACGCGCAGGCAGTCGGCAAGTCGCGGCCAACCCGAGCAATCACGGATCAAGATGCTGCGGTCGAGCAATTCCTGCCACACCTGTCGCCCAGGCTTGCTGCGCGGACGGAAGAGGATGAAGTTGGCGCCGCTGGGGAACACGTCGAGGTCGAGCTGGCCGAGCCGTGCAGCGATGCGCTCGCGCTCGGCCACGATCTGTCCGACGCGGGCGTCCATCTCGTCAGTGAACTGCAACGCCAACCGTCCGGCGATCTGCTTGGCCGCATCGAGGTGGTACGGCAGCACCACTTTCTCGAGCTCGGCCACCAGCCATGACGGCCCGACGAGATAGCCAAGACGACTGGCCGCCATCGACCAGGTCTTCGAGAACGTGCGCGTCACCACCAGCGGTGTCGATTCGTCGACCAACGTCAGTGCCGACCAATCGGCGAACTGCCCATACGCCTCGTCGACCACCAACAGCCCCGGCTGCGCGGCCAACACGGCCTGCACGTTCGCGGGTGGCTCGACGAGCCCAGTGGGGTTGTTGGGTGAGCACAGGAAAGTGACGGCGGGTCGGTTCTGCTCGATCAGTCGGACCGCCGCGTCGACATCCAACCGGAAGTCGAGTGCGCGCTCACCTTCGACCACGGTCGCCCCCGTGAGTCGGGCGATGTGACCGTGCAACTGATAGGTCGGTTCGAATGTCGCCACGCGACGACCGGGACCGCCGTAGGTCAACAGCAGCGTCTGCAGCACCTCGTTCGAGCCGTTCGCGGCAAAGACCTGATCCGGTCGCACGTGATGTGACTCCGCGATCGATGCCCGGAGCGCGGATGCGCTGCGATCGGGATAGCGATGCCACTCGACTCGTGACAGCTCGGCGGCGAACGCATCGCGCCACGCGGCCGGCGGTGGTGTCGGTGCCTCGTTGGTGTTGAGCCGAATGCGCACGTCGACCTGCGGCGAGTGGTACCCCTCGAGCGCTCGCAGATCGTCGCGTATCGTCACCGAATGCACAGGTGGCCACGATACCGACAGTGTCGCCAACGAGGGAGCCTCGATTTGGGCTCGCTCCACGCCAGACTGGAAACATGAACGACCCCGTTGCCGCAACCCTGACGGTCATCGCCGAACACGTAGAGCGATATCGACAGCAGCTCGCCGAGGTCGGTCCGTTGCAAATTCCACTGGGCCGCGAAGATCTCCGCGCCGCGGTCGGTGAAGCAGAACAGGGACTGCGCAACGCCGAGCGATTGCTGCGCCGCGCACTCAAGCTGATCAGCTGAAACAGCCGAAAACACTAGCGCAAAACGCGGCGACGGCCCCGATGAACGGGGCCATCGCTCTGCAATGCTAGGCGGCGGATCCCAGCATCGCCCGCAAACCAGGTGGCGGGAACCTGGTTGGTAGGGCCACTATACACCGATTCCAAAAGGGCGCAAGCGGCCACAATGCGTGGTAATCGGGCTACTTTCGTGACGCTCGGCGCGGCAGTTGTGACGATGGGCAGATGTCCTCCAGGGTGCATTCGGCACATCGCGGCTTCTTCGCGTCGCACACCCGACGACCGTGCAGGATCATCCGCAGGCTGAAAAGACCCCACTCCGACGGCGGCAGGAACCGGTCCAGTTCGAGCTCCAACTTCACCGGATCCTCGAGTGTGCTGAGGCCGAGTCGCTTCGACAGGCGCAGCACATGAGTGTCGACCGGGAGTCCCGGCAGATCGAAGGCAACGCTGCGCACGACGTTGCCTGTCTTGCGGCCGACGCCCGGCAGCGTGACGAGGTCGTCGAGCTCGGTCGGCACCTCACCGCCGAAGCGTTCGAGCAGGCACTGAGCCATGCCGAGCAAGCTCTTGGTCTTGTTCTGATAGAAACCCGTCGAGCGGATGATCCCTTCGACGTCGACAGGGTTCGCACCGGCAAGCTCGACAGGCGTCGGATAGCGGCGGAACAGAACTGGCGTCACCGTGTTGACCATCTTGTCGGTGCACTGAGCCGACAAGATCGTGGCCGCCAACAACTCGAAGGCGTTGGTGTGGTCGAGCTCGCACACGGCGTCGGGATATGTCTCCGCCAGCCGTCGGGCCACCTCGATCGTTCGGCCCTTCGGGGTGCGCGGCTTCGCCATGTCGTCGACACTATTCAACTGTGGGCGCACGAGCAGGAGCCTCTGCGTCGACCGGGCATTAACCTCGGGGAGCATGTGGCGTATCGACACCCGGCGCAAGCTCGACGACCACGAGTTCGGAATCGTCGAGCAGTTGCTGGCCGACGCAGCACAGCACGACGGCTTCCGTCCGCTGTCGGATCATCTCCGGCTCAATCTCGTTCGACGAGATGGTGCCGACTTTGCGGCCGTCTTGGCCTTCGATGCCGTCGACACGCTCGCCGGCTACGCCCAACTGGCGCTGGCGAACCACTCGACCGCGATCGAACTGGTCGTGGCCCCTGGCGAGCGCGCGCATGTCGAAGCACTCACGCCCCTGTTGCTGAGTGCTGCGCTCGAGATGGTGGCCGGCGATGGCGGTGGCCGCATCTTCTGGTGGGTCCATCAGCCCGGCGATCATGTCGAGGCCATCGCCTCGGCAGCCGGCCTGCGGCTGGGACGGCGACTGCTGCAGATGCGCAGGACGTTGCCTTTCGACCAGACCACCACGGTCGAGACGCGGGCGTTCGTGGTCGGTCGCGATGAAGACGAGTGGGTGCGTGTCAACAACGCCGCGTTTCACGATCACCCCGAACAAGGCGGCTGGACCGTCGACACGTTGCGCCAACGCGAGGCCGAGACGTGGTTCGACCCGGCAGGGTTCCGCCTGCACGAGCGCGACGGCAAGCTGGCTGCGTTCTGCTGGACGAAGGTGCACGGTGACACGTCGCCGCCGATGGGTGAGATCTACGTGATCGCAGTTGATCCACCATTCCACGGGCTGGGACTCGGAAAGGCGCTGACCATCGCCGGCCTCGATCACCTCGCCAGCCGAGGCTTGCCAGTCGGCATGTTGCACGTCGACGCTGCCAACGATTCCGCTCTGTCGATGTACGAGCGGCTCGGGTTCTCGATCCACCACGCCGACTACGCCTACGTGGCGGACCTGGTCGGCACCACAACGAACGGGATACAACTATGACGGGAGCAACCTCCGTGACCGGCACGGCCGACCCCAACGAGACGAACGAGGCACTCCCGCGTTGGAGCGTGGCCGATGTGCACGAGTCGTTCCAATCGCGATCGTTCATCGACGCACTCGAGCAAGTGGGGGCCGACTCGACGCGGCTCACGGCATTGTTCGAGGAGCACGACATCCGCCACTGCGACCCCAGACCGGTCACGGCGGCCGACGGGCAGGCTGCCGACGCGGTCATCCGCGTCCTCAACGAGTCCGAGCAGCGCACCGATCTCGTCGGCGCCTACGTGTACGCCACCGTCACCACCGACAGCTTCGACGAGACGGCTCAAGGTCTGCTCAGCGAGCTCGAGGTGATCGAGTCGCAGCAGCGACCCCTCTTCGCTCGCCTCGCTGACTGGGTCAGTTCGCTCGGTCTCGATGCCTTGGCAACCGTCAGCACCGAGGTCGCCGAGCACCGCGGGCCGCTGACGTTCCTGGCAGCCAGAGCGGAGCACCAGATGACCGAGGTCGAAGAAGGGCTGTACGCCGAGATGTCGACGACCGGCTCGACCGCATGGGAGCACCTGCATTCCGACATCACCTCGCAGCTCACCGAGGTGGTCGACCTGCCCGGCGGAGCCAGGACCATGCCGATGGCGGCGATCCGCGGCTTGGCGACCGATGCCGACCCTGACGTTCGCCGGCTGGCCCATGAGGCCGAGATGCGAGCCTGGCCGACCGTCGCGGTCGCCTGCGCCGCGGCAATGAACGCGGTCAAGGGTGAGGCCAACATCGTCAACCGTCGTCGCGGGTGGAAGAACCCCATCGAGGCCTCGTTGTTCGCCAACAACGTCAGTCAGGCCACGTTCGACGCCATGCAGAGCGCGGTCGACGCTGCGCTCCCCGACCTCCGCAGGTGGATGCACGTCAAGGCGCAGCTCCACGGTCGCCGCGGCGCACTGCCGTGGTACGACCTGTTCGCCCCCTTGCCGTTCGCCCCCAGCGCCATCTCGTGGACCGACGGATTGAGCATCGTCCGCGGCGCGTTCGCCTCGTACAGCCAGCCGCTCGGCGGGCTCGTGGATCGGGCGATCGACGAGCGATGGATCGACGCCGGCGCACGAGAGGGCAAGCGCGGCGGCGCGTTCTGCATGCCGTTCGTCGATGACCGCTCGTTGGTCTTCCTCAACTGGAGTGGCAGCGTCGACAGCGCCCAGACCACGGCTCATGAGTTGGGCCACGCGTACCACAACACCCAACTCGCCCATCGCACCGCACTGCAGCGTCACATGCCCATGGCACTGGCCGAGACCGCGAGCATCTTCTGCGAGACACTGGTCGTGGAAGAGGGACTGCTGCACCTCACCGGACGCGACCGGCTCGCTCTCCTCGACGTCAACCTGCTGAGCGCAGTGCAGACGATCGTCGACATTCGCAGCAGGCAGATCTTCGAGACCGAG
This sequence comes from Ilumatobacteraceae bacterium, assembly GCA_031427935.1. Taxonomy (GTDB): domain Bacteria; phylum Actinomycetota; class Acidimicrobiia; order Acidimicrobiales; family Ilumatobacteraceae; genus JAENVT01. The sequence goes on from JANPOJ010000170.1 coordinate 13,778, forward strand.
GTCTTCGCCCGCCGACAACGCCGCACCCTGGGTGTGTCCGAGCTCAACCAGATGATGCTCTCGGCGCAGGCGGATGCCTACGGTGACGGCCTCGAGCAGTCGACCGCACATCCGTACATGTGGGCCGTGAAGCCGCACTACTACTCCTCGCATTTCTACAACTGGCCGTACACCTACGGCCTGCTTTTCGGACTGGGCCTGTTCGCCAAGTACCGCGACGACCCGCCGCGGTTCAAGTTGTCGTACGACGACGTGTTGTCGCGGGCGGGCATGAACACCGCCGAGGAACTCGGCGGTGTCTTCGGCTTCGACGTGTCGGACGTGTCGTTCTGGACGGCGAGCCTCGACGTGTTGCGCGGTCACATCGACCAGTACACGGCGCTGGCCGCCGAGGTGTGACCGGCATCGGTGTGAACACGTCGTTGTACCAACCGAGCCGAGCCGAGCTGGCGGAGTTGCTGGAAGGTGAACCGAGCTACCGACTCGACCAGATCTGGCAGGGCCTGTACCAGAACTTGTCGACGCCGGACGAGATGACGAACCTGCCCAAGGCGTTGCGGGCCACGCTGTCGCAGCGGCTGACGCCTGCACTGCGCGTCGTCGTCCGCCGCGTCAGCGACGGAGGCGACACCGTCAAGTACCTCTGGGAACTGCACGACGGCAGGCGGATCGAGACGGTGCTGATGCTGTACCCCGACCGAGTCACGGTCTGTGTCAGCAGCCAGGTCGGATGCGCCATGGGGTGTGGGTTCTGTGCCACCGGCCAGGCCGGGTTCGGTCGTCATCTGACCGTCGGCGAGATCGTCGAGCAGGTCGCGGTCGCCGCCCGCGAGGCGCGATCGATGGAGCGCCGGCTCGGCAACGTGGTGTTCATGGGCATGGGCGAACCGCTGGCCAACGAAGGTGTCGTGTGGGACTCCGTCGAGCGCTTGCACGGCGACCTCGGGTTGTCGGCTCGCAAGCTGACCATCTCGACCGTCGGACTGGTGCCCGGCATTCGCCGCCTGACCGAGCGGCCGCTGCCCGTCAACTTGGCGGTGTCGCTGCACGCCGCCAATGACCGGTTGCGCGACGAGCTGGTACCGATCAACAAGCGCTACCCGCTCGACGAGTTGATGGCCGCATGCGCGGACTACCTGGCGGTCAAGGGCAGGCGGCTCAGCTTCGAATGGGCGATGATCGACGGCGTCAACGACCGGGCAACCGATGCGGCCGAACTGGCCAAGCTGTGCCGGCACTTTCGCCTCCCTGCGCACGTCAACCTCATCCCTCTCAACCCGACGCCCGGCTACCCCACGGTCGGTTCGCCGCTGAAGCGCGTGCACGACTTCCGCGACAACTTGGAGACTCTCGGTGTGAACGCCACCGTGCGGCGCAACCGAGGCACCGACATCGATGCCGCCTGCGGGCAGCTGGCTGCCGGTCAACCGGTGAGGCTCAGCCCCTCACGGTGAGGTCAGGTACTTCGGGTTGGCCACGGCCAGCTTGTCGCGCACCGACTGCCACACCAGGTTGCGTACCTCGTCGAGTCGGTCGTCGAGGTCGCCGGACCTGATCGCCGCGGCCAGCGCTGCATCATCAGCGACGCCGAGCCGCTCAAGACGATCGAGGTGGGCGGCCCGCTGCACGGCACCGAGTCCGAGCTCGCGCTCGACGATCGCCAACGCGTTGATCGCCACGCGGGTGTGGTACTGCAAGCGACCGTCGGTGGCCGCCAACACGTCGCGCTGAAGCCACTCACGTACCGCCTCCACCAGATCGACTGCGGAGGGCGCGTCGTGCGGGATCACCAGTGACCGTCCAACGCCAGGAACAGATCATGCTCGTTCTCACAGACCCGGCGACCGATAGCAGCCAGCTCGTGATTTCGGGTCGTTCCCGTGAGGTGGGCGCTGGCCTGCATGATGCACATGATCCCCCACTTCATCGTGCCCAGCACCTCCCACCATCGCACGGCGTCGACATCGACCGGTGCCCCGCCAGCGGCCTCGTACGCCCCGAACAACTCGTCATAGGTACCGACGCCGGCGGCAGGTCGCGGTGAACCGAAGCGCCACGCTTTCACGCACATCCAGCCGAGGTCCTCCAACGGATCGCCGAGATGCACGAGCTCCCAATCGAGCACCGCCCGCAAGCCCAGTTCGTCGACGATCACGTTGCCGAGCCGGAAATCGCCATGCACCACCACATGTGGTCCCGCCGGAGGCCGGTGAGCATCGAGCCACCGCAAAGCAAGTTCGAACGTCGGGTGCGGCTCGCCGAGCGTGTCGAGTACCTGGCGGTGCTGCTCGACCTGATCGGTGTTGGCCAGACCGGGAATGGCCGCCGGGTCGATCGCGTGGATCTTGACCAAGGCATCGGCAAGTTGCGTCGGCAGCACTTCGCGGGCGTGGGCGAACTCGGCGTCCCGGAGTAGCTTGCGCGGCGTCGTCTCTCCCACGACGCTCGTCACGATCGTGTAGGCGGCACCCAGGTCGGCTCGATTCTTCGACGCCGCGACGAGCGTTGCCGTGGGGACACCCGCGGCAGCGGCGGCGCGCACTGCGGCGGCCTCCACCGCCATGTCGCGCTCGTCACCGTCGCGCTGGAGCTGCAAGATCAGCAGGCGGCCGTCGGCTTGGAACCGCCACGTGTCGCGGGATGCGCCACCCGACAGTCGGGTCAGATCGGCGATCTCCGCGGCGCCGAGCACCGCTGCCAGCCGTGCGGCAAGCTCGTCGGCCATCAGCCAAACGATGGGCAGTGGGCCGCGACGGTGGGATAGGGGTTGACGGCCGGACCACCGAACGGATGCACCTCGAAGTGCAGGTGAGCGATGCTGAACTGGGCGTTGCCGGACTGCCCGAGGTAGCCGATGGTGGTGCCGGCGGTCACCGAGCCGAGTTGGCCGTACCGGTCGAGGTGCGCGTAGTAATACTTGTGCCCGTCGACCCCGCTGAACCAGATGGTCGTGCCGCCCAAGGCGTTGGTCTTCGGCTCGGCGACGCCATCGACGACGGCGAGCACGGGGATGCCACGTTGCCCGATCATGTCGACACCTTGGTGCCGGCGACCGCCACTGCGTGGCGCTCCCCACGTGTCTGCGAATGGCGCCGGGGCACTACCGGTCGGGCACTTCCAACCCGGCCAGGTGCCGTAGTCGTTGCCGCCACCACCGGGGAAGCTGCCGTTGCCGCCACCACCGGTCTGGCCACCACCTGCGTCGGGCAGCGAGGGACGCGTGGCGACACCGGTCGCCGCAACCGCATCACCGGAGTCGCCGCCGTTGTCGTTCGCTGGGGCCGCGTTCTTGCCGGAGGCATCGGGCACGGAATCGACGGGCGTCGGGATCGTCAGAGTCGGCTCGTTCAGCAGCTTCTTGCGATCGGTCTCGCGCTTGCGTCGTGCCTGCTCGGCGATCAGCGCGGTGCGCACCGACTCGTCCTTCAAACGATCGGCCTCGACATCTTTCAGGCGCTGCACTTCTGCCGACGCAGCGTCTTTGAGCGAAGCAAGGTTGACTCGTTCCTTCTCGGCCTGGCCCTTCTTGTCAGCCAGCTTCAGGCGCTTGTCGGCGAGGTCGGCGTTGAGGGCATCGAAGCGGTCGAAGTCGTTGGCCGACGAGTCGTAGATCACTTCCATCAGCGCGTCGATCTTGACCTGGTCCTCCGGCGACTGGAACCCCGTCAGCAACGGCACCCCGGTACTGCCCGATCGGGTGTAGCGACCGATCGCCACGTTCTCGACGGAGAGTTGCAACGCCTTCACATCGCCCTCGAGCGCGGTGATCTCGGACTGCAACTGATCCTGCTGCAAGGTGAGTTGATCGATGCGCGATTCCGATGCGAAATAGGCGTCCGCGGCAGCGTTCGCCCGCTCGCGGGCATCGGCGATCTCCTTGGCGGCCTGCTCGGCCGGGGTGTCCGCGGCGCGTCCGACCGCGGTCACCGACAGCGGCGCGAAAAAGCACACCGCCGAGACAATCACCAGTATCCGACGCATCCCGTTGCGAGGGTACCAGTGGTTTAGGCGGAACACCGGCATCTCTTACTCTGCGTGGCGATATCGTCACATCTCCATGTCTGAAGTGAGGTCTGCACCATCGGGCTCAGAGGTATTGCGTCTCGTCGATGTCAGCTTCGTCCGCGGCGAGCGCATCATCCTGGCGCCGTTGACGTGGAAGGTGCTGGCCGATCAGCGGTGGGTGGTGTTGGGCGCGAACGGCTCGGGCAAGACGACGCTGTTGCGAATCGCGGCGATGTACGAGCACCCCTCCAGCGGCGATGTGCGCGTGCTGGGCGAACAGTTGGGGCGAACCGACGTGCGGGTGCTGCGGCGGCGCATCGGCTACATGTCGCCCTCGATGACCGTGCAGTTGCGCCAGGAGCTGCGATGCGTCGACATCGTCATGACCGCGAAGTACGCCGCGCTGGAGCCGTGGTGGCACCGCTACGACGAGGCCGACGAGGCCCGGGCCCGGGCGTGCCTAGAGCGGATGGGCGTCGCCTGGTTGGCCGACCGGCCGATGTCGACCACCTCGTCGGGCGAACAGCAGCGCGTGCTGCTGGCGCGAACGTTGATGAACGAGCCTGCGGTGTTGCTGCTGGATGAGCCGAGCGCCCGACTCGACCTCGGTGGCCGCGAGCAACTCGTGCAAGCGCTGGCCGAACTGACCACCGACCCGGCAGCACCACCAGTGATCCTCGTGACCCATCACCTCGACGAGGTGCCGCCCGGCATGACTCATGTGTTGATGCTGCGCGATGGCAGGGTCGCGGCGTCGGGCCCGATCGATCGCACCCTGACATCGGCCAGCCTCAGTGAGTGCTTCGGGATGTCGCTGACATTGGAGCGGCGCGACGACGGCCGCTTCAGCGCTTGGTCGCCACGAGTTCCAACAGCCGCTCCCGACCCGAGGTGATCTGCTCGGCCAGCACTCGTTCGAGTGCGCCGCCAGTCCACAACGAACCGCCATAGTGCAGGTGCATCGTCAACGTGCTGAGGCCGGCGAGCTCGTCGATGGTGGCGGCCAGCACCCACGGCGAGTGGTGCCGGCCGTCTGCTTGATCGCGCTCGAAGGTGACGGACCACGTCTCGGCATCGCGAATCGTTCTGACCATCCGCAATCGCTTGCTGCGCGCCAATGGACCCAGACGAGCCCGCAACTCGACATCCCAGACCGGTTCGTCGCCGGGCTCGGCCGTGGCACTGTGCACCAACCCGTTCCACTGCGGATAGGTCGACAGATCGTCGACCAGCTCGAACAGCTGCTCGGCCGCGCACGGCGCCTCGAGCGATGCGGTGATGTCCATCGCCGGACCTAGTTGGCCGGGCGGGGCCGGCCCTGCCCGCCGAACGCTCGGGCGAGAAGTGGACCGCGTGCCTCGAGCAGCCCGTCGAGATCATCGGTCTGGTCGAACGTCGGCTTCCACGGCAGCACTTCGGTCTCGACCAGGGCAGGCGGCTCGCTGATCTCGTCGTCCATCTCGTCGTCCATCTCGTCGATCAGATCTGCGCAGAGCTCGAGTTGCTCGGTGTCGTCGTGGTGATGGCGGACCACGCGGCGCTGCCGAGGCATGGCGGCCGTTGGTTGCGCCGGCGTCCTGAACAGCCGGGGCACAGGATCGCGGCGGTCGTCGAGCATCCATCCGAGCGGCACGACCATGGCATCGGCGTGCCGGCGGCACAACACACCGGCTCGATCGGTGGTGACGCGATCGTACGAATCGATCCAGACCATCAGGTGCTCGGCGTCGAAGCCATAGGTCATCTCGGCGACTTGCGAACATCCAGGGCGTTCACACAGTCGCGTCATCTCTCATAACGTACCCGAGGAACGCCTCCTCGTCCGGCTTCTTCACCGCCGTTCCGACGCGTTGGCGTGACAAAGTGGTCGGGCTGTGAAACTTCGCACCACGCTCCTGCAACACGGCAAGACGGCGACCGGCTACGAGGTGCCGGCCGATGTCGTCGCCGCTCTTGGTTCCGGCAAGCGACCAGCAGTCCGGGTGACGATCGGCAAGCACACCTATCGCAGCACGGTCGCCCCGATGGGTGGTGTGTTCTTGATCGACTTTCAGTTGGCGATCGAGGGCGCCAAGACCGACGAAACCCGGCAACGACGGATCGCCAAAGCCATCGAGATGCTGCACGAGGCGGAGCGGTAGCGCACAGTATTTGAGTATTCGTCAAGAATCCCTCAAGTCCACCGCACAGCGTGCCGAAGGATGATCGACGTCGCCGGTTGCGGATGCGGATGCGTCATCATCGGAGACGTGAAGTAGAAGTTGATCTGTCAGGCGCCGTCCACGGCTTCGATCGGGAACGTGGCGCGCCCCCGAAGACTGCCCGTCAGCCGAGGACGGAGCGCAGGGCGTCGAGGCGCGAGGGCACCAGCCGGTACCACACCCATAGGCCGCGCTTGTCGCGTTCGATCAGACCGGCGTCGACGAGGATCTTCATGTGATGGCTGACCGTCGGCTGCGAACGACCTGATGGTTCGAGCAGATCACAGGCGCACACCTCGTCGGTGCCCGATGCGGCGATGAAGCTCAGCAACCGCAGACGAATCGGATCGGCCAGCGCGGCGAACGAGCTGGCCAACAGCACGGCTTGTTCTTCGTCGAGCACGTCGGCGCGCACCGGTGCACAGCACGCGATCGGATCGAGCACTGAGATCTTGCGAGCTGCCATGCGACCTACTGTACAGAAACTTCGGCAAGATGCATTGACATTCATCAATCTATTCGAGACCGTGCCGGCGGCAACTTCTCGGTGCTGCTGAGTTGATCGACCTGAGTGATCAGCCCGAGACCGGCACGGCGCTGCCCATCAGCGACGCGTCAGTGCGACGTTCCACAGTTGCGCCATGCACTCGACCCAATCCCCCACGCAGGTCATCGAACCGTCATCACCTGCAGCTGCTCCCGCTCTCCTGCGCAGCCCCTCAAACGTCCATCGCAACGCCGATAGTGCGCTCGCGGTGGCACTCGTCGCTCCCCCGGCACTCATCGCGACGCTGAGTTGGCTTGGGCTCTCGTTCGGGCTCGCTGTCTGCATGGTCTTCGCCGCGGTGTTCGTCGTCACGACCGTGATCGATGCGAGGCGGATGTGGCGACGCCACCAGTGCCGCCGGCGCCAACGGAACCTCGAATGATGGAGCCGCATCGTTCATTCCGTGATTCCGAGCGCCTCGTGATCTCCACCGACGAACCGGCAGCTGCGCTCAGCTACACCAGTGGCCTCGAGTCGCTGCTCGGTTCCTCGGTCGATGCCGAACCACATCTGCGCCACGCCGTTGCGGTCGACGCACAGTTCGGTCTGGCGTGGATTGCGCTCGCCATCGCCACAGGCGCGCGGGGCGACGAGACGGAGTGCTCCGCTTGCGCCGATCGAGCCGCAGCGAACCTCGCCGGGTCAACCCGGCGGGAGCGTCAACACATCGAAGTCATCAGGATGCTGCTGGCGGGCGATCTGCACCGCGCTTCGGTACTGGGTCGGGAGCATCTGCGCGAGTACCCGGCGGATGCGCTGATCGCACACGTGCTCGCGTCAGGTGGTGCCATCTGAGACGAGATCGGCGACGATCGCGGCCGCGTCTGCCCGTCCGCGGGAGTGCTCGGACGTAAAGCCCTGCTCACTCAACTGCGAGCGCGCTCGCCGTTCGGCTTGGTCGACACCTCCTCGATGCGCGACCGGCGGAGGCCCGCCGATCCGTTCGCGCAAGGCCTCCGCTACACCGAGCAGCGCGGCGGCCGCTCGTGCCTCGTCGCGCGCCGCGTCTGCGCCAGCCAGACCTTCCAGGGCAAACGCCACGCCACGTTGGTCCGAGCTTCCGTGGGCCTTGAGCAGGCTTTGTGTGTGGAGGGCGATGGCCTGGTCGGGAACGCCCTGGTCCGTGGCGATCAGCCCGAGACACGCAAGCGAGAAGGTGGCACCCTCGATCGACCCGGACGCCTCGTATCGGCTGAGCGCCTCCCGGTGATAGACGACTGCCGGACCCAGCTGACCGCTGCGACGAGCAGCCTCGCCCATACCACTGAAGGCCTGCGCGATGGCGCCCGGGAACTCGCCATCTCGCGCCCGCCGGAGGCCCAGTTCGTGCCACTCGGCGGCCTCGTCGAAGTTGCCCTGCAGC
>JANPOJ010000171.1:0-2223 GCA_031427935.1 Ilumatobacteraceae bacterium
CGACGCGATGAACCACGGTGGCCGCATCGCCGTGCTGGGCATCCCGGCCGGGCCGATGACGCTCGACATCAACGACGTGATCTTCAAAGGCCTCGAGATCCAGGGCATCTACGGCCGTCGCATCTTCGAGACCTGGTACAAGATGGCGGCGATGCTGCAGAGCGGCCTCGACATCAGCGGCATCATCACCCACGAACTGCCCGCCGACCGCTTCGAGGAAGCCTTCGCGATCGTCCACGGCGGCGAGTGCGGCAAAGTCATCCTCGACTGGGTCTGAGTTCGGCAGCAAGGTGGGATTTCGGGGGGAAAGTTCGTCCATGTTCCGCGTCGAACGTGCCCGCCTGCTCGAGGTTCTGCAGTCGCTGGATGCCTCAGATTGGCAACGCCCCAGCCGGTGTCCCGGCTGGTCATGGTCGGACGCTCCGATCGCCGACACCATCGACGGCCAAGACCCGGCAGCCATGGAGCAAAAGTGTCATGGGCCGGCAACCGTCAGGTTCCGAGGTGGTTGGACTAGCCAGAGAACTCTCGGAGCGATGGATACATCGCCAGCAGATCCTTCAAGCGCGCGGTCGACCGTCAGACCTCAACGAGGATCTTCTCCGCCCGATCTTGGATGCGTTCCGATGGGCATATCTGTTCCGGCTCGGAGCCGTGCGTCGTCCATCCGGAGGCGCAGTCACGGTTGCTAGGACCAGCCATCCCGTCGAAGTGCGTACTTTCAACTCACACAGTGCGCGGCGAAAGTACGCACTTCCGACGTGCGGAGTGTTTCACGCCTACCAGGGTGGCCCCGGACACTCCACTGGGGTTAGTTGGTCGAGGCGACCATGGCATTGGTGGCTTCGCCACTCATCGTTGCCAGGTGGCTGTGCACGTCGTCGAACTCGAAGTACACGTCTTGCAAGTGGCGCGGGCCATCGGGTTGATAGGCCGTACGGGCATGCAACACCCGGAATCCATTGACGAACAGGGTGTCGCCGGCCGAGAGCCGGAACGACACGTGGTTAGCGGGGTCGGCGATCGCTGCACCGAGTAGGCGATAGGCGCTGTACCAGGCCGCCAACTCGGTGTCGTCGAAGGCCAGCGGTTGCATGAGTTGGTTGGAGAAGCGCAGATGCACGAACCGCCCTGCACGATCGCGCACGACCAGCGGCGCACGAGTGAAGGCGTCGGCCTCGGTCGAGTACTGCCGGAACCCCACCTCGACCCGGGCCAGCACGTCGATGGCGTCGGGGTGTTCGCGATTCAGCCGGTCGAGCACCGACCACCCGTCGACGACCACGCTGTTGCCACCCTGGGCCTCGTTGACCAGCATTGCCAGCACCTGACCGCTGGGCGGATGGGTGTACTGGGCGTTGTCGTTGTGCGGCGGCACCTCTTCGGCGGTGAAGGCGATGTTGTAGCCGGCGGGATCGAGCTTGACGTCGAAGATCAGGCCGAGCGACGAGTCTCGCAACGTGATCCCCAGCGATCGCAGCAACTCGATCACGGTGCCCGGCTCGGTCGGCGAGCCGGTGACGACCACTGCTCCGTCGCGCCGGAGCGCCTCGAACATGTCGCGACGCGTGACCTGGTCGGTGATGCATTGGTGATGGTCGAAGCGCTCGACCTCGTAGCCGGCGCTCCACAGTCGCGCCGTCCAAGCGCCGCGAGCGCCAGTCGTGCGAATCCTGCCCCAGTCGGCTGGTCCGTACGTGGACTGATGGCCGCTGTCCCAGCCGATCCGCAGCTGACCATCGACCACCTCGACGGTGGTGACGACCGGCGCCGATGGCTCGGTCCACGGCTGCCACCGGCGCTCATCGGTCTGGCGTACGCGGCACGCGTCGCACTGACAGTTGTCGCGCAACCAATCGGGCAAGAAGGTGGCCGAACCCTCGGTGAACTGCACGACGATCCCGGCATCGGTGGCGAACGCAGCCGACACCGCGCCTCCGGGCAACCGGCTGCCGACCGGACCCATCTCAATCTCTCGGAACGAAACTCCCATGGCCCGCATCTCCCTTCGTGCCGAGATTAGTCGGCGCCGTTCACACGAACGCCAGCGCTCGACGAACGCTCAGGGGATGGTGATCTCGCGGGAGGTCAGGCTTGCGAGCTTGGGATACCAGAAAGCGACGTGTTCCCCGTTGACGGCCGTGATGACGCCACCGTCGTGAGCGACCCAGTCGTATTCGCCGCCGCCGCAGCACTCCTGGCGGAACGTGTCGGTCATCAACC
>JANPOJ010000172.1:0-1673 GCA_031427935.1 Ilumatobacteraceae bacterium
GCTGACCGCCGAGGTGCTGGAGTTGCGGTACCTGCAGCAACTCGCGCCGCGGTACAACAGGGTCGGCACCTCGCCGCAGAAGTACCGCTATGTACGGCTCAGCACCGATGAAGCATGGCCGCGCCTGTCCGTCGTCAATGACGCCACCGGCCCCGGCGTGCACCTCGGCCCGTTGCCCTCGAAGGCCAACGCCGACGCCGTGGTCGAGGCCCTGCAATCGGTCTTCCCGCTCCGTCGCTGCACGACTCGACTCGGCCGAACCTTCCAGCCGCAGCCCGCCGCGATCACCTGCGCGCCGGCTCAGCTCGGCGTGGCGATGTGTCCCTGCGCGGGCGCCGCCGATGCGACCCGCTATGCGACGGTGGTTGCCAAGACGGTGCAAGCAATGACCACCTCACCCGATCTGGTGATCGCCGCGCTGCAGGCTCGGCTGGCCGCGCTGTCGGCAGCGCGACGGTATGAGGAAGCGGCGCAGGTGCGCGATCGGGCGATGGCGTTCTCCCAAGCGATGCGGCGCAAGCGGCTGACCGATCGACTCCGCGAAGCAGGCGACGTGGGCGTGCAGGTCGACGACACCGTGCTGCACGTGCGCAACGGCGTGCTCGTCGGCACAGCGAAGGATGGACAGATGGAGATCGGGCTCGCATTGCCGGCCCCCGAGGTGCCGGTGTTCGCCGCTCTGCTTCCGCGAACTGTGGTCGATGAGGTGCTGTGCCTGGCTCGCGCCTTCGACCGCCTGGCCAACACGGTCACCGTGTTGTGGTGTGACGGGCAATGGGAGTGGCCGATCGGCGAGGTACCCGAGGTCATCGGTCGCACATCGCAGCTCCAGTCGACCGGTGACCTCCCAACACATCGAGCGGCGTAGTCGCGACAACCTAGGGACCTGACGGGACCTGTTAGTCGTCGGCCTCGATCACTGCGCCTTCGTGGTCGATTCGCAGCACCTTGGTGTGGCCGTCGTCGGGCATCTGCGCAGCCAGCTCATCAGCGTCGTCGTACGCACACATGGCCGCCACCGTGGGCCCCGAGCCCGAGAGCCACGAGCACCACGCGCCGGCATCGAGCGCTGCCTGGAGGGCATCTCGCGACGGCGCCACGGCAGCCAAACGACGGTCCTGGTGCAGTCGGTCCTGCGTGGCGATCCGCAACGCGCCGGTGTCACCGGCCGCCAGCGCGGCAACCAGCAAGGCCGTGCGACCGATGTTGAACACGGCGTCGCTGAGGGCGATCTCTGAGCCGAGCTTGGTGCGCGATTCATCGGTCGATGTCGTGAACGACGGGATCCACACCACGACGGCCGGGTCGAACGCCAGCGGAATGCGTACTGCGCGCCCGTCGGCAGTGGCCACGATGCCGCCGAACAGCGACGCGGCGACGTTGTCGGCATGACCTTCGAGCTCGGCCGCCAGCGCCAGCATCGCCGGGAGCTCGGCAACCAGTCGGTCGGGGTCACTGCCATGGCGCTGAGCGTGTGCGGCAACGAGCCCGGCGACCCGCACAGCACCGCTGAACCCGAGACCGCGACCAACGGGAATCGGCGAACAGACCCAGAGATCACCCTCGCCGCCGGCGCGCCGGAACGCGACGCCCGCAGGGTGGTACTGGTCGATTCGTTGCCCGCCCGCGGGCAGATCACCGTCGATCACTCCGGCCTCGGCGTGCATCGACAG
>JANPOJ010000173.1:0-3191 GCA_031427935.1 Ilumatobacteraceae bacterium
ATCGGTCAGCTCACGATGCGCAACCTCGACATCGACGACAGTCGCAGCAAGCTCGACGTCTACCGCAACGCAGGCACGTTGACCGGTGGCGGGTTGATGGAACTGACCGACGGCGCGTCGAGCGACGGGTCGCCCGACTAAGGGCTCACGCCAGGTCTGATTGGGCGATCGGGCTAATTGTGTAGTTCCATTCGGGGTGGAAGTCGTGGGGTGTGAGTGGGACGGCGGCGAGTTCGGTGTCGCTGATGCGGACGCCTTTGGGGTACCACTCGGGGTCGTGGGCGGCTTGCACGGTGAGACCGGTGCTGGTGGTTGTGGCAGAGATCAACTCGATGATGGTGCGCAGGCTGGTCAGTGGTCGGCCGCGCCAGTTCATGGTGATGAACGAGAACATGCGGTGCTCGATCCGGTTCCATTTCGAGGTTCCGGGCGGGTAGTGGCAGACCGTGATGGTCAGACCGGTCTCGGCGGCGAGGGCGGCGAGGTGAACTTTCCAGGCGCGCAGCCGGTAGCCGTTGGAGCCGCCGGCGTCGGCGGTGATCAACAACCGCTCGGCGTCAGGGAACCGGGCGTGGCCCATCTGGTTCCACCATCGTCGGATCGACTCGACCGCGAACTCGGCGGTGTCGGCGACGTCACCGACCGAGACCCAGCCTTCGTTGTTGGCGACGTCGTAGATCCCGTACGGGATCGCTTTGGCGAACTCGCCCAGCGACCGGTCGGCGAAGTCGTGGACCTGGACGCGTTCGGGCTCACCCTCGGGTGACCATTCGCTGCCCCGGTTGGCGTAATCGCCGATCAACTCCTTCTTCTTGGTGTCGACACTGATCGCTGGTTGAGCGTCGTCGATGAAACTGGCGGCGATGTCGTTGAGATACCTGAACTGGGCGTCGCGGTCAGGATGCTGGCGTCCTTCGGTGACTTTGGCGTTGGCCTGCAACGAATACCCGAGGTAATGCAACAACCGCAGCACCGTGCGCGACGACACCTCGTATCCGCGGCTGACCAGATCATCGGCCAGCGCCGTCGACGACTTCGACGTCCACCGCAGCAACGACATCGGGTTACCGCGTGTCTCGGGATGAACGAGTTCGTCGAGCGCTGCGAGCAGACCGGGCTGCTTGTCGATCAACAGTTTGTCGCCACCACCTGGCGCTCGCAGCCGATCCGACGGCTCGATCCCGGCGGTCACCTCGGCCTCAGCTTTGATCACCGTGTTGCGCGACATCCCCGACGCGGTCGCCACCGCGGTCTTGCCGCCACGACCCAACATCTCCGACACCGCCCCGGCGACAACCCGGCGCTGGACCTCGTTCATATGCGGCAACACCACCTCGAACAATCGCGCGAGCCCAGCAGGTGTCACCTCCACACCGCCACAATACTACGCGCGTACTAACTTGTCGTGGACCCTAACTACACCTCTGTCATTCACCCCGCAAGGGGTTACCGCCAAAGCTGATCGGACGAGGCGAACCAGACGGTACGTGGTGATACTCAGTGGATCTCAGTGGTACTCAACGGACAATCGGCCGTGACAAACTTCACACCGAACGCCGCTGTACGGCTTTCCAGGACACGGCCCGGCGAACCGTTCGCGAACATGCCATCGGATGACTCACCGGCTGGCCGCCAGGAACCGCTCGCCGTGGGTTGATGGTCACCGACGCCGGGCCGAAGCTCCGCGAATCGTAAGTTGGCTACTTACGATTCGCGTGCTTGCTCGAGGGCCTGGGCGACGTCAACGAGGGTGATGTGTGTCTCGCGGGCAGCAAGGGCTTGCAAGGCCGCCGTGTAACCGGATTTCGAGAACAGAACAATGTGGGGCCGCGCCGCGACCTTGAGCTCCTGGCGCAACGCCGGGATCTTGTACGTCTCGAGGTCATCAATGATTGTCGGACTCAGCGGTGCGCTCGTCCACTTCGCCTCCGCGACAACGGCCACCTTGTTGCGCAGCGATCCGACTGCGTCGATCTCCTCGGAGGATCGTTCCTTCGTTCTGCGAAACTCATTTGCGGCGTTACCCCACCAGCGTCCGAACTTCGTCGCGCCACCGGCAGAGTTCGCCCGTAGCCACTGCATGCACCACGCCTCGAATGACGGAGAGACGTGATCGGCGATGACGTCGGCGATCTCAGCATCGAACAATGCGGACGGCACCAGACCGGACTCGAGGTCACTCTGGAATGGGAACACAAACCGAAACCAGAAGCGGAGGAACTCGTCGTCGAGACGCCACCGGCCGGAGCGAGCATTGGGCTCGGCACCGAAGGGAACGTGCTTGGAGACGAGACGCAGTTCCTCGAGCCCAACCAGGTATTTGTGGACAGCGTTCGTTTCCAACGAGATGCGTTGCCCGATCTCGTTTGCGGGCATGCCACCACCTGCGAGTTGCTCGAGGATCGCGAAGTACACGCGTGGTTCGCGTAGCTCTTGCTCGACGATGATGCGGCCTTCGTTGAACAAAGGGGCATCTCTGTTCAGCACAACGTTGCAGATTGCTTGACGGAGCGAGCCAGAGGCGAGCTTTGACAGGTACAGCGGCATGCCGCCGGCGATGGCGAAGCGCTCGAATGCTGCGATCGGGTCGAGGTTCGGGAGGAACAATCGTGCATCGGGGAAAGAGAGGGGCCGCACCGACAGCCGGCGCAGGCGACCATGCATCGGGTTCTTCTCAGAGAACAGGGACTCCATCTGGGTGACCTGGGAGCCGCACAGGATCAGCTTGAGCTGTGAGGTATCACGCTCCTCTTCCATCACCGCGTGGATCGACGTCAGCATCTGATGTGCCTCGGTGGCTGAGGTGCCGAGCATCCATGGGAACTCGTCGATGACGGCCAGGATCTGCTGCTCCTTGGACATTCGGAACAGAACTCGGAGCAGGGTTTGCACGTCCGGAAGGTCAGGGCGCACCCCGAGGAGTGGTTCAAGGATGTCGGCGAATCGAGTGAGCTGTGAGTGAGCAGGCAGCTGCTCGGCCACGAGGATCACCGCAGGCTTGCCGTCGGCGAACCTGCGAAACAACCACGACTTGCCGACGCGACGGCGACCCATGAGGGCGAGCGGCTCTCGAGTCGGCTCGTCCCACCACGCCTGTAGGCGCGCCTGCTCCTCCGTGCGGTTCACGAACGCATCGACGAGTGGCCAGGAGAAGATGGGAACTGCCATTGTCATACCATACTCGTGATTAT
>JANPOJ010000174.1:0-5325 GCA_031427935.1 Ilumatobacteraceae bacterium
GATGCTGCGGCAAGTTGGCCGGGCAAACCCGAAAAACATTCGGTTCAACATGCAGTGGTGGGTCATCGAACTGATCACCAACATCGTGCTGGTCGCGCTCGCCGTCGGGCTGGGCCCGTTCATCAAGCGCTTCGGGCGTTCGTACGCGGCCGACGTGTTCCGCGCCAACCCGCGCACAGGGAAGAGCTACCTCGTGCTGACCGACGTCGCGTACTACCTCATCTTCACCTCGTTTGTGCTCTTCACGGTGTCCTTCGTCGAGCACAAGGACTGGCACGACTCGACGGGGAATCAACTGAAGGCCGAGGTGGCGCGCGTCGGTGGCATCTTGTTGATCATGGGCATCCTGCATGCCGCCAACGTGGTCGCGCTGCCGGTCATCGGTCGGCTGCTGTCGAGCAACAAGCGCCTCGACGACGGCGGGGCGGACCGCTCGCCGGGCAACTCTCCACCGCTCGGCGCGGGTACGTGGTTGTTGCGCATCGAGCCCTCCTCGGGATCCGAGAATCCCGACGCAGGCCCAACATCAAGCCCTGAGTAGGGCCGAACGAGTGAGAAACTCGATGGACGGTGCGATGGACCCGATCGAGGTCGGCCGCGCGGTCGTGTGCGGCATTCGCGAGAATCTGCCATGCATCCTCTCCCACGGCGAGTTCCGCGACGAGATCCAGTCGCTGTTCAACGAGATCATCGACGCATTCCCGACGGATCAGGCGGTGCCCGAAGCGCGAGCGGCATTCGAACGCGGTCGACGCGAGTTGTGCGACGGCCTACGGGACATGCCGATCATCGACTGACCGACTGACGACCTGCAACGCTGCGGCGAGATCGGCGGACGCACCGGGTCGCAGGGTCGTGTGCACCAACTCGGCGCCGGCGAACCGTTGTGCCTCGTGGTACAGCGCCGGCAGGTTGACCTGTGTGGCCAACGCCACCACGGTCGAGGTGTGTGGCCGCACCGCGTCCTTGAACCACTCGACCCACTCGTCGGGGATGCCGATGTCGACCACCTTGGCCGTGATCGCCCCGGCGCCGGCACCGATGCCGAGCCCGGCGAGCCAGCCGAGCGGCCCGGCGATCAGCAGGCCCAGGAGGCCTGTCCACAGCGCGCCCTTGACGGCGGTGCCGCTCGCCTGCAGATCGGTCGTCTCGCGCACGCGAACCTTGCCCTCGTCGTCTTTGTAGACGATGACCGCGTCGCCCAGCACGAGATCGCCGCGCGACGCCATGCCACGCAACGCCAACAGGTACTCCTCGGCGCGAAAGACGTCGTCGAATGACACACCGAACAGTGCTTCTGGTTCACCTGAATAGGGCTCGTCGATCGTCGAAGCATACAAGGGGGCTGCGTCGAGGGGATTGACGTGGGTGAGGTTTGGCGGCGGCGGGTTGGTCACGTCCTGGTGTTTCCCGTCGGCGCTTCACGCCAAACCTGCAGGGCTCCCAGGGAGATCAGTTCCTGCTTTTCTTGAAACTTCTCCAATCCGGTCGGCGCCTGGCTCCGAACGGGTGGCAATGAAGAACCGATACCTACTTCTTGCCGCGATCCTGGTTCCCGTCGCCGCTGCCTGCTCCAGCGACGGCAACAGCACTTCGTCTCCTGCGGCCTCCGCGCCCGTTGCGACAGCGGCGCCGACCGCCTCGACGGTGACTCCTGCAGCTGCGGCTGCGCCCGTGGCCCCCACGACCGCGGCCCCCACGGGCTCGGCGTCGGCGAACGAGGCGACGGTCGGCATCGTCGACTTCACGTTCACGCCCGCCACCGTCAACATTCCCGTCGGTGGCTCGGTCGTGTGGACCAACAACGACAAGCAGCAGCACACGGCTACATCCGCCGGCAACTTCGATGCGGGCGCGATCCAGCCAGGTACCTCGACCACCGTCGCCTTCGACACGGCCGGGAGCTTCATCTACATCTGCTCGTTCCACCCGTTCATGACCGGCACCGTCGTCGTCGGCTGATTCTCGACCCCCTGAACCCCAAGGAGAACCCCCATGCACATCACCACCCGTCACTTTCGAGCACTCGCTGCCGAGGTCGACGATCTTCATCGACACGGCATGAAGACCTTCGCCGAGGAGACCGCGGAGACGCATCGCAGCCTGTACCGGGCCCGCCGATCGGCCGCTGGGCTCGACGATCAGACGATCGCCGGGTATGCCCAGAGCGTCGAGTTGGCCGCTGTCGCTGCGTACACCGCTGCAGCGCCGGTGCTGAGCGCCGGCACGCTGCCCGTAGCCCAGTTGTTCATGAAGCACCACCAGCAACACGCCGATGCCTTCGGCGCCGTTGCCGGGTCAAAGGCTGTGACCGCGCCCAACAAGACGCTGATCACCGCAGTCACCCCTGCGTTGCAGAAGATCACCGACGAGATGGGTGCGCTCGAGTTCGCCTTCATGCTGGAGGGCCAGGCGGCCTACACCTATGCCGCTGCGTTGACCCTCCTGCAGGACCCCGCGTACGCCGCGGCGACAGCCACGATCCTGCCGATCGAGGCGCAACATCAAGTCGTGCTCGGCCTCGCCCTCGGCAAGGACGTCTCTGCAGTTTTCCCAACCGGTGCCTTCGAGTCCGCCTCGCTCGGCGACGGCACCGACCCGCTCAAGGGCCTCGACCCAGCCGTCTTCGCGGCCTGACCTCACCGCTTCCCACGAAAGGACGACCATGACCAACCATGACCTCAACAACGACGAGATTCGGCGCCAACTGCGCGTCGTCGACCGGATGAACACCTCCGTCGTGCCGCGGTGGCGCGATGCATTGACCAGGCTGATCGGTGACGACGAGTTCAGCACCAACGACAAGGCAACGATCCTCGGCGTTCCGTCTCCGAACCGCCGCGATCTCTTCAAGCTCGGTGGCGCCTCGATCCTCGGCGTCGCACTGCTGGCCGCATGTGGCAGCGACAGTTCGGATTCGTCGTCGGCGACCACGCCGGGTTCCAGCCCGGCCCCGACGACGCTGCCGTCCACGACGGCCGCCGGAACGCAGCCGATCGACACCGTGAGCCCCTCGACGACGGCGGCGAACTCCGGTGACATGGACCTCGTCCTGGCCCGCACCGCCGCATCGTTGGAGAAGCTCGCGGTCGACACCTACGGCGCAGCAGGTGGTCTGATCACCACCCCCGCAGTGCTCGCGGCCGCGACCATGTTCGCGGGGCATCACCAGATGCACCTCGACGCGCTGAACGGCGCCATCACCGGTGCCGGCGGCAAGGCCATCACCGAGATGAACCAGGCTGTCTACAACGCGCTGGTGAAGCCGGCGATCGACGCAGCCAAGACCGAAGCCGACGCCGTCATGCTGGCGTTGGCCTTGGAGGAAGCGGCCGCCCAGACGTACGTCTTCGCCGGCGGAGCCCTGTCGACGCCGGCCCTGCGCTCGACGATCATGACCATCGGCGGTGTCGAGGCACGCCACGCCGCAGTCTTGCGGATGGCTGCACTCGCCCAGTCACCTCTCGACGTCTTCCCGAGCCAGCGAGGCTTCTTCCCCGGCGACAACCCCCTTGCCGGGATCGACGGAGCCCTGATCACCGCCTGATTCGGCGGACGGGCTCCTTCAGCGGCGGTTGACGACCGGGGTTCCCCACGGGCCCCGGTCGTCACCGGTTGGCTGACCCTCGATCTCGTCGAGTGCTGGTGTCGATGAGGAATTGAGATTGCATTGATCCTGCGGATTGGCCGAGGACCGTGCCGTGGCGAAGCGCGGGTGGCTGCAGTTCTCGGCGATGGCGATGATCTGGGGAATTCCCTACTTCCTCATCCGCGTTGCCGTGAAGCAACTCGAGCCACCGGTCGTGGTGTTCGGGCGCACGTCGCTGGCCGCAGTCGTGCTGTTGGTCCTGGCGGGTAGGTCCGGTGCGAGCCGATCCCGTGGATCCTGCTGACGACCGCCGAGCAGCATCTGGCGTCCGGCCTCCCCGCCCTGATCGTGGAGCGTGGTGGAGGTGCTGATTGTTGTCGTCTGCTACGCAACCGCGCCGTTCCTGGCCGATCGTCGCCTGGCCGATGTGCCGTCGCTCGGCGTCATCGCTGTGTCGCTGAGCATCGTCACCCTGATCTACGCACCCATCGCGGCCAACCTCACTGCCAGCGCACGCCCCGCGCATCAACGTCGTGCTTGCCGTGCTGGGGCTCGCCTTAATCTGTACCGGTCTGGCGTTCGTGGTGTTCTTCCGATTGATCGATGAGGTGGGGCCGGCGCGTGCCGGCCTGATCACGTTCGCCAACCCGGTGGTGGCGGTGGCCCTCGGCGCCGTGTTCCTCGATGAGCGGATCACGACGGCCACCGTGGTCGGCTTTCTGCTCGTCATCGCCGGTTGCTGGCTGGCGACCAGGCCACCGCCGCTTGTCGTCGAGACTTCAGGTGGCTCTGGTCGGCGCGACGTCGTGCCCGGCCGCAGCGGTGATCTGCCGCTCGGCTCAGAGGTGTGACCGCTGCCCGAAGCGATGTGGCACCAATGGACCATTGACCCCTTCGCCCGCAGATGCCGACGAGCACACTGAGGGGTGCCGACGGAGATGTCGGGCGAAGGGAGTACCCACGATGTTCGGTGCGACGAAGCCAACTGGGTCGGAGCTCGTTGCGGAAATCGGCGACGTCGTGCACGACCTGCCTGCATTCCTTGCTGCGCCGATGCTCCGGCATTGGCATCTGCGCTGGGGCGCGCACCCCGACGAAGTCGCTGCTGAACTGCCCGGCGACGACTTCTTGGCACGGGCACAATTTCGATCGACAAGGGCGATCACGATCAAGGCGCCACCGGCGTGCGTCTGGCCCTGGCTCGTTCAAGTCGGCTGTCTCCGTGGCGGCTTCTACAGCAACGACCTCCTCGACAACCTCGGCCAACCCAGCGCAACTGAGATCGTTCCGCGACTCCAGCACCTCGAGGTTGGTCAATGGGTGCCCATGTCTCCGGCACCGGTCCCCACCGATACGACAGCGTTCAGGGTCCACTCCTTCGAGGTCGAGCGGTGGCTGCTGTGGGCCAAGCCCGACAGCACGTGGTGCTGGCAGTTGACACCGGTCGGTCTCGACACCACGCGCCTCGTCACCCGGGTCCGTGCGGTCTACGACTGGCGGCGCCCGGTGTCGGCACTCTTCGGCGCATTCCTCATGGAGTTCGGGGACTTTGCGATGCAACGCCGCATGCTGAAAGGCATTCGAGGGCGGGCCGAATCGCTGGCCATGACGTCGTCTCGATCCGGCCTGATGGTCGCCGCGGCGGAAGGCGGGCGATGAGTCATCATCCAATGCTTCGCCTCGGCATCGGGGGCGCACACCACCTCGTTCCGGACCACAAGGTCGCAGCGAGGTCG
>JANPOJ010000175.1:0-16353 GCA_031427935.1 Ilumatobacteraceae bacterium
CGGATGGCGAGATCCACATCCGCTGCCCGATGCTCTTGCGCTGCTACCGCGATGGCGCCGATCCCCGCATCGACGGCTGGTTCCCCACCGGCGATCTCGGCGAGGTCGACGACCACGGTGGGCTGACCGTGTTCGGTCGGCGAGGCGACATGATCATCACCGGTGGCGAGAACGTGTGGCCGGCGGTGGTCGAAGCAGCGCTGGCGGCACACCCGGACGTCGCCGAGGTTGCCGTCGCCGGGATGCCGGATCCGGAGTGGGGCCAGCGGGTCGTCGCCTGGATCGTGCCGACCGATCCTGATGCGCCGCCGAGCCTCGCATCGATTCGCTCAATGGCCGCCGGCTTCCTGCCGATGTACATGACACCAAAGGAACTTCGCGTCGTCGCGACCCTGCCGACAACGTCGTCGGGCAAGGTGCGTCGACCCGATTTGCCCACCTAACCGACTAAGGTCGCCACAACATGCGGAACAATCATTCGGAAACCACGGTGTTCTCGGTCGGAGCGGCCCAGGGTGACTTCGACTGACGTCACAGCCAAGCTCTCGCCCGCCTATTGGCGTTTGTGGACGGCAAGCACCATCTCCAACCTCGGCGACGGCGTGTTCATCGTCGCCCTACCGCTGCTCGCCTCGCGGCTGACGCGTAGCGAACTGTCGATCTCGTTCATCGGGGTCGCCGCAGCGCTGCCCTGGCTCTTGCTGTCGTTGCCCATCGGCGCCATCGTCGATCGCATTGATCATCGCCTGCTGATGGTCCGTTCCGACGTCTTCCGCGCCGTGGTGGTCGGAGCCCTGACGATCGCCGTCGCGTCGCATCATGCGCAGATCTGGATGCTGTGGGTCGCGGCCGGCAGCCTGGGGGTCGCCGAGGTCTTCTTCGACAACGCATCGCAAGCAATGGTTCCATCCATCGTGCCCGTCGAGGTGCTCGAGAAGGCCAACGGTCGCCGAATCGCCGCCGAGGTCGCCGCCAACAGCTTCGTCGGCACGCCGATCGGCAGTGTGCTGTTCGTCGTCGCGATGTGGCTCCCGTTCGGCTTCGAAGGGCTCAGCTTTGCAATCGCGGCGATCCTGGTCCTCACGTTGCGCGCCACCCCAACTGCCCATCCGTCCCCCGCGACCCGCCGGCCAATGCGGGCAGACATCGCCGAAGGCCTGCGCTGGTTAACGGCAAATCGGGTGCTACGCGGCCTTGCGGTGGCGGCAGGCCTGTCGGTGTTGGGCATGCAGATGACCGCGGCGATCTTCGTGCTGTACGCCCAAGACCTGCTGCACCTCAGCGACGGGTGGTACGGCGCGTTGATCGCGATCGGCGCGATCGGCGCGGTCACCGGCGGCCTGGTGGCAGAGCGGCTCACCAAACGGCTGGGCACATTGGCGATCATCTACGGAACCGTGGTCGTCTGGACGTTGTGCATGTTCGCCGAGGGATGCTGGCCACGGCTGTGGGTCAGCGCCATCGCGACCATTGCGATGGCCTTCGGCACGACGGTCTGGAACACCATCACGATTTCGCTACGACAGCGAATCGTGCCGCCCAACCTGTTCGGCCGGGTCAACAGCGTGTACCGCTGGCTGGTCTGGGGATCGATCTCGATCGGTGCCGCCCTGGGCGGCGTCATCGCCCACGAGTTCGGCCTGCGCGCACCATTCTTCGTGGGCGCCGCCTTCGGGGTGGTTGCACTGCTGACCCTGTTCGTCTCGATCACGCCGACGGCATTGGGCGAGCTGCGGTCGACGCCCTACAGTGCGGTCTCGTCGCCCGACTCGACCTGACCTTGGAGTCGCATCTCGAACCAGGCATCACGACCGAACTCGCCTTCCTCGAAGTGGGTCTGGGTGAACCCGCAGCGAAGGTAGAACTCGGCGACTTCAGTCCAATGCGCCGAGGTCTCGAGCACGACGCGGTCCATCCCCCACCGTCGCGCACACTCGACCAGTTCGTCGACCAACCTGCGACCCGTCCCAGTACGGCGATAGGCGAGCGCCACCGACATCCGCACGATTTCGGCCGACCGTTGATCTCGGGGCACGATCGTGCCGGTGCCGACCACTCGCCCGCCGTCACAGGCCACCAGGACCGTCCCGTCGGCGTAGGTCGCGGCGAAATCGTCGAGGTCGCGGTTCAGCGCGGGGTCAACGGTGCCCCAATGCTCGCCGAGCCCGGCGAGTATCAAGGAACGAGCGGCATCTTCAAGGTGCGGCCGAAGCTCATACACCTCGACAACCCCACCGCTCACGACATTCCCCGGGATCAGACCAACGCCGGCGCCAGCGCTCGCCACTGCTCCAACGGCAGGGAGCGCGGGCTGTCGGTGAGCACCTGGATGCAGACGTGGTTGGCGCCGGCGTCGCGGTGCTCTTGGATGCGTTTGGCGATCGTGGCTTCGTCGCCCCACACGACAAGTGCATCGATCAACCGGTCACTGCCACCGTCGGCGATGTCGTCGTCGGTGAAGCCCAGCCGCTTCCAGTTGTTGGTGTAGTTCGGCAGGGCGAAGTAACGCACCAGGTTGGCGCGGGCGGTCGCCCGGGCGCGCTCCGGATCGGAGTCCATGACGACGCCCTGCTCGGTCGCAACCAGAGCGTCGGGCCCGACGGCCTGGCGGGCCACGCTGGTGTGCTCCGGGGTCACGAGGTACGGATGGACGCCGGCAGTGCGAGCAGCTGCGAGCGCCAACATCCTCGGGCCGAGGGCGGCGAGGGCGCGATCCTCGGCCGCCAGCGGGATCGGTGCGGCGTCGAGCGCATCGAGAAAGGCACGGGTCTGGGCCAGTGGCTGCTGGTATGCGCCGGCTTCGATCGTGCGATCGATGAGCGGGGCATGGCTCACGCCGATCCCCACGAGGAAGCGTCTTCCATTCTCGGCGGTCAGTGCGGCGTGTTGCTCCGCGGTCTCCTCCGCCGTGTGCATCCACAGATTCAGGATCCCTGTCGCCACAGTTGCCGTCGATGTCGCGCCGAGGAGGTTGCGGACCGCGCCGAACACGTCGCCGCCGACGTCGGGGATCCACAGCGAGCTGTACCCCAGGGACTCCAGCTCGGTCGCCGCGAGCGCGATCTCGGCCGGGTCGCCGTGACGCAGCGCACTGCTCCAGATCCCGGTGCCGCTCAATGATTGGCTCATCCGATCAGCCTGCCACGGACCCGGTCGAGGCGACGGCTCGGTCATCGTCGCAGAAGGACATCCGGCCCTAACCGCGACGTCGGCCACCCGGTTGAATGAAGGCGTGGACACTGCAGTGAACCTGTTGTGGATCCCGCTCGGCGCCGGGCAACGAGTGGTGCGCACCAGCGGGAAGTTGTTCGAGGCGCTCTCCGCAGCGGCACATCGACGCCAACGTTGCAACCTGTACCACTCGGCGCTCGTGATCACCGTTCCCGATGGCCGTTACACGATCGAGATGACCCCAGTCCCCGACTTCCAGGGCGAACTGCGCGGCGTGGTAGCCGGAGGCACGGTGGGTGTGAGGTTGCTCGGCAGGCTGCGCACCTTCCGATACGAGATTCGCTGCTGGCGCGACGGCGTGATCCCCGATGTGGGCGAGGCGACCACCGTCGCCCTCGACGTCGACCGTGCCTGCGCCGAACGACTCCTCGAGCTGGTGCCGTCGGTCCCCACACCCGTTTGGGGGCGCGATGAGCTGCACGCCGGCGACATGTGGAACTCGAACTCGGTCGTGTCGTGGCTCTTGCGTCGCGGAGGGGTCGACGTTGCCGGGATCGACATGCCGACTGGTGGTCGGGCCCCTGGTTGGAGCGCCGGCCTTGTCGTGGCAGAGCGCGAGCAGCTTCAGGTCGCCTGAGCACCGAGCCGCGCCGCGATCACCCGTCGGCTTTGGCGCAGACCTCGAGCTCCATCCCGTCGGGATCTCGGAAGAACAACGACCATTCGTTGCCGAGCCGCTGGATCTCGCCGATCTCGGCGCCGGCGTCGACCAGCCGTTGCTTGACTCCCTCCAGCACGGCTCTCGATTCGACCGCTAGCGCGTAGTGATCGATTGCTCCACGATGGCCCTGCCGGCGGCGTTCACCGACGATGTCGCCGGCCGCCACTTCGAACACGTTGAGCGCCGCGCCCCCGCCGAGGTCAAGGATCGACATGCGCGGGTGGTCCCCCTTGGCGTCCATCTCGAACACCAACTCCGCCTCGAACGCGTCGCGGTAGAACTTCACCGTTCGCCCCATGTCTGACGTCAACGTGGCGACGTGGTTGAACCCCGCAGTGACCGGCACGAATGCCTCCTTCGCTCGACGACCTGCAACCAGACTACGCAACTGCGGCAGTCCATCCGGAGCGCGATGGTTGGAGCGTGCTCGACTCGCCGGACTCTCCCAGACCCAGTGAGTGCCGCGAAGCCGGCTCGGCGATAGGTCGCACGGCTCATTCGTCTTCGCCGCCCGGTTCGCGATTGATGCCGTAGGTGACGGCGAGTCACTCTCGGCGGTCGCCGGCTCGAGCAATCACCCAGATCGGCGTTGATCCTCACCGAGCCGGCCGCACTCGGCTGGGTGCGCTTGACCCCGCCTTGCGGGAAGGCTGACGGTTCACCTCCTGTACACCCGAGCGTTCCACCTCTATACCTACCCATGTACTGCGGTAGTGGACGGCGGACCCGCAGTACACAGATCGATCGCCGATCAGGGAGGCGCACATGCGTCAAGCAAGACTCACACTGTTTCGGCTGACGCCGATCGTGATGTTCATCACGACCGTCGCCGCACCGCGGAAGTGGTGCGTATGAAGGCCGTCTCTCACACTCCCGTGCGCGTCGCGGTAGCGATCTCGACTTTGGTGGCATTGATCGCAACCGTCGGCGCACCCTTCAAGTGGTCGTTCGTGATCTGGTTCTCGTGAAGGTAGCCACACACGCAACGATCCGATTGGCGGCGGCGGTTTCCACGATGGTGGCGTTGATCGCAACGGTCGGTGCACCTTTCAAATGGAGCTGAGCCGAGCGGCGCGGGCACGGACGGATGCCTGCGCTGCTTTGCGCTGCGGTCATTCCCGGAAGGCTACGTAGCGAAAGGGGCTGCCCGTTCGTCGCTACCTACCGCTGCGCGGCAGATATGCCCGCCCGCCACCGAGCCTGTCACACGCTGACCGTCGTAGAGACGGTGGCGCGGCGACCAACGTCGTCGGTTCGGTCGTCCCGGGACCTATTCCTCTCGACTGTTCGCGAAGAACGACCGATGCTGATCATGGGCCGCAATTGGAGGACACCGCGATGGCAGACGCGAAGTACTACCGAGGCATTCTCGACGCGCTGCCGGAGCGCGTCGTGCGATACCGCTTACCCGACCTCACCATCGTCTATTGCAACTCTGCGTGGGCGGCGGGGCACCACGTCACTCCGGCGGACGTCATCGGCAACGCGCTCACCGACTTCTTGTCCGAATCAGAGCGCCGTGGTCTCCGGTCACAGCTGGCCCGGTTGAGCACCGACAAGTCGTACCTGGCGGACGATCGCCCGCGAGCCGCGCCGAACGCACCCGGGCAATGGGTGGAATGGGTCGATCAGTACCTGCCGACGCCCGAAGGGGCCGAAGTCCTGGCAGTTGGCCGAGACGTGACCGGGCGCCACATCGCCGAGTTGAACCTGGCCGACAGCGAAGCACGGTTCCGCGATCTGGCTGATCGGTCCGCCGACGTGGTGTGGCGCTTCGTCACCGAGCCACATCCTCACTTCGACTACGTCAGCCCGTCGATCGAACGGATCCTCGGCTATCCGCCGTCATACTTCCTCGAAGACTTCAACCGCTTGGTCGACATCATCGACGACGACGGACGTGCGGCGATCGCACGAGCATTCGGCGGCCAAGCGCTGCCCGATCGGATCGACTTCCACTACCGCCACGCGGACGGCTCCATCGTGATCGGCGAGACGCAGATCACCGCCATCCGCGGCGGGCTGCAGGGCGTCGGCCGGGACGTGACCGAACTGCGCCAGTTGCAGGCAAACCTCGCTGCGCTCGCCTTGCGTGACCCGTTGACGGGACTCGCCAACCGCCGCCTCCTCAACGAGCTCCTCGAAGCGGACTTGGCCCGAACTCAGCGCAACGGCGAGCACGTCGCAGTCGCGTTCCTCGACCTCGACGGGTTCAAGAGTGTCAACGACATGTACGGCCACGACGCCGGTGACACGGTGTTGTGCGAGACAGCGCGACGCCTGCTCTCGATCGTGCGCGGTGCCGACACCGTCGCCCGGCTGGGCGGCGATGAGTTCGTCGTTGCCTTTGCCCTCGATCTCCCAACGTCCGGCAGCATCGTCGGACGACTGGAGAGGGCGTTGTCGGCGCCGATCGAGATCAGCGCAACCGAGTCCGTGACCTGCCCGGCGAGCATCGGAGTCGCCGACACCCGAGTGGTCGGGCATGACGCTGCAGCGTTACTGGCAGCCGCTGACTCGGCGATGTACGTCGTCAAGAAGGCCCACCAGCGTGGAAAGCGCGAGCTCTCCGAGGTGTGATCGCTCCCGTCAGCTCATCGCACCCGAGCGCACGCCGGCGCCACCGTCGATCACGTACGTCTCGCCGGTGATCCACGAAGCCAGGTCGGACGCAAGGAAGGTGGCGAGATTGGCGATGTCTTGCGGCTCGCCCAGGCGCTTCAGAGGCATGGAGGCCGCGAGACTGTCGCCGAAGTTGGCGACCAACACCGATGCAAAGTCGGTCTTGACCAATCCCGGGGCGATGCCCACGACTCTCGTCGGGCCGAGCTCGCCACCGAGCTGTCGGGTGAGATGGATCAGTGCCGCCTTGGTGAGGTTGTACACGCCGAGGGCGCCTTCGGCCCGCAGCCCACCGACCGAGGCGATGTTGATGATCACGCCCGGCTTGTCGCGCATGGCCATCTCCCACGCCGCCTGGCACCAGAACAACGGGCCGCGCAGGTTGACCTGGAACGTCTTGTCGAATCGACCCTCGTCGACACCCAGCGTCGCCCCGTAGTACGGGTTGGTCGCGGCGTTGTTGACCAAGATGTCGAGCCCGCCGAAACGTTCGATCGTCGCCGCGACGCACGCCTTCGCAGCGGCAACGTCACCGGCGTTGGCAGCGAAGACTGCGGTCTCACCCGCTGCGCCCGATGCGCCGATCTCTGCAGCAGCGATCTCCAGCTGATCCTGTTTGCGCGAGCTGAGCATGACCTTGGCGCCGGCCTCGGCCAGCGACCCTGCGATCGCCCGACCGATGCCCTTCGAAGCGCCCGTCACCAGCGCAACCTTGCCTTCCAACGAAATCTGCATCCCGAGAAGCTAACGGTTGTCGGCCTCCGACGACGAGGCGTCAACATCGGATTCGAGGCTGACCCTGACACGACGGATGCGGCGCCCCTCGACCTCGGTGACGGTGAAACGCCAACCCTCTTGCACGACGCACTCACCGGCAGCGGGTACATGCTCGAGCGTTCCGAAGATGAAGCCAGCGACGGTCTCCCAATGGTCGTCGGGCAACCCGAGATCGAGGAGATCGTTGAGATCGGAGATGCTCATGCCTCCGTCGACGGAGTAGTTGCCGTCGGGCAGGGGCTGCACCTCGGTGTCCTCCTCGTCGTGTTCGTCGACGATCTCACCCACCAACTCCTCGAGGCAATCCTCGAGCGTGATCAAACCTGCCAGTGCTCCGTACTCGTCAGCCACCAGGGCGAGGTGGAACTTGTCAGCCTGCATCTCACGCATCAGTCGGTTGACCGGCTTGTTCTCCGGGATGAACCGCGCTGCGCGCACGAACTCGGTGAGCAGGTGATCACCGTGGCCGTTGCGCTCGGCACGCATGAGGTCCTTGGTGTAGGCCAAGCCGACCACGTCGTCATCGTCGTCGCCCTCGCTGCGCAGGACCGGCAATCGGCTGAACCCGTGGGAGATCGCCAGATCGAGCGCCGCGGTCACCGTCGACGAATCCTCGAGCGTGACGATGTCGGGTCGCGGCACCATCACCTCG
Source organism: Ilumatobacteraceae bacterium (assembly GCA_031427935.1). GTDB lineage: Bacteria > Actinomycetota > Acidimicrobiia > Acidimicrobiales > Ilumatobacteraceae > JAENVT01. The sequence goes on from JANPOJ010000175.1 coordinate 7,944, forward strand.
CGCGCCACGGTGTCACCGAACTCGATGATGCTCTCGATCAGCTCGCGCTCTTCGTATTCCACGACGCCGTCGTCTGCAGCAGTCTCGACGATCCCGAGGAGCTCTGACTCGGTGACGAATGGACCCTGCTGCAGGCCCTTGCCGCGCACGATGACGTTCGTCAGCGAGATCAACCATCGTGAGACCAGTCGGAGCGGGGGGAAGGCGACCAGCGCGGCGACCGGCCGGGCAGTGGCGAGCGCAGCCTTCTGCGGGTAGAGCACCGCATACGTCTTCGGCACCGCTTCGGCGAGCACGAAGAACACCAGCACGTTCAGAGCGACACCGGCGATGATGCCGTAGGTGCCCCACAGTCGATCGGACAAGATCCCGGTGAGGGTTGCCTGCACTGTGGCGCAGATGTTGATGGTCAGCAGCAGTGGGTTGACCCACCGTTCGGGGGCGCCGACCAACTTCTTCAGCGCCTTGCCCGACTTCAAACCCTGGTCTGCCAGCGATGCGGCCTTCGGCTTGGTGATGCGCGACAGGCCCATCTCGGCTACCGAGGTGAAGATCAACACGAGCAGCAGCAGGAAGATCGTCACGAGCATCAACAAGTCGACGTTGTTGAATGCGATCACGAGATGACGTGCTCCTGACGAAAGGTGGCGGGCGCCGGGCCGTGCCACAGGAACTGCTCCAGCAGTTCCCTTTCGCGGGCCTGCATGATCGACCGCTCAGCATCATCTGCATGATCGTGACCGAGCACGTGCAACACGCCGTGCACTACCAGCAGCGCCAGCTCGTCGTCGACCGTGCCGGCGTGGTCTGGCGCCTGCCGTGCCGCCACGGCGGGACAGATCACCACATCGCCGAGCAACAGCGGCATGTCGGCCGGGTCGGGCGGTGCGCGATCGGGACCGCGGCTGGGCGGCTGCCCGTGCTGCACGATCTCGGCCTCGGCAGCATCGATCGGGAACGCCAGCACATCGGTGGGCCCAGGCTTGCCCATGTAGCTGTCGTTGAGTTCGGCCATCTCTCGCTCGCTGATGAACAGGACCGCCAACTCGGCGAGCCCGCGCACCCCCTCGGCGAGCAACACGTCGAGGGCGAGCTGCTGCCAACGTCCCAGATCGACGCGGATGTCGTTCTGCTCGTCGGCGCAAAAGACTTCGGGAACGCCGTCGCCGCCGACACGCTGCTGCCGCGCGAGACGCGGTCGGCCATCGTCGCTCACGGGCGGGCGGCCTTGCGCTCGTCGGCGCGACCGTAGGCGGCAACGATGTCGGCCACGATGCGATGTCGCACCACGTCGCCGGTACCCAGCCGCACGAAGGCCAGCCCTTCGATGCCGGCCAGCGTGTGCTCCAGCCCGAGCAAGCCGCTGCGACCGTCGGGGACATCGACCTGCGTGGTGTCACCGGTGACGACGACCTTCGAACCGAAGCCGATACGAGTCAAGAACATCTTCATCTGTTCAGGCGTCGCGTTCTGCGCTTCGTCGAGGATGATGAAGCTGCTGTTCAGGGTGCGGCCACGCATGAAGGCCAGCGGCGCGACCTCGACGGCTTGGCGCTCCAGCAAGCGCTGGGCGCCCTCCGGTTCCACCATGTCGTAGAGGGCGTCGTACAGCGGCCGGAGGTACGGATCGATCTTGGCCATCAAGTCGCCGGGCAGGAAGCCGAGCCGCTCGCCGGCTTCCACAGCGGGTCGCGTGAGGATGATTCGTTGCACCTGCTTGGTCTGCAGCGCCTGCACAGCCATGGCGACGGCGAGCCAACTCTTCCCAGTGCCCGCCGGGCCGAGACCGAAGGTGATCACGTTGTTGCGGATGGCGTCGATGTACCGCTTCTGCCCCGCCGACTTCGGACGCACGGGCTTGCCCTTCGCGCTGCGCATGATGTCGTCGGTCAGCACCGCGCTCGGCCGCTCGTTGTCGTGGACCATGGCGATCGAGCGGCGCAACATGCCCTCTTCGAGGTGTTGGCCACCTTGCAGCACCATGATCAGTTCTTCGAACAGCCGGCTGACCAATTCGGCCTGTGGACCGTCAATGGTGACCTCGTTGCCCCGAACGACGATCGTGGCCGCGGGGAAGGCCTGCTCGATCGCCCGCAGATTGACGTCGCGCTGACCCAGCAGCGCGGGCATCAGATGCGCACCCGGAACGATGACGCTGTACACCCCTGCCAGTGACGTCATGGTGTGATCGAGGTCATGTGGTCAGCGCGGTCATGGGCAGGGTCGGCCCGAGATGGGACTCATTTGCCCATACGGTAGCGAACCACACGAAGATTTGGCGAGAGTGATTGCTATCGCCGAACAGGTATTGCAGCAGTTCGCTCGACTTTGGCGGGTTCGGGCTGCGGTGCCTCGACGTAGGCCGACGTCGCCGCGAAGTCGATGCAGAAGTAGCGCGACACGTCGAGGGGAACCAGCGGTGCGCCGCTGACCACCATGTTGGCCAGTCGTTCCATCATCAGCGCGACACCACCGTCGTCACGTGGTTGATTGATCTCCGGCGAATCGAACACCAACAACACACCCTCGGCTGCCTCGGTGCCCAGCACATCGCGGGCCATCCGGGTCAGCGCACCCTTGGCTGCGTAGCGCGGGTGCACGACCACGAACAAGATGTAGTGCACTGCGCCGCGGCGGGCGTGGTCGGTGAAATGGCGCTCGAAGTACGGTCTGCTGAGGTACCGGGTCGAGCCGATGTCGGTCGCGATCAAGACCATGGCGACCGGTTCGTCGTCGGCCCACAGCACCCACAACCGGTTGGTCGGGTCAGCGACGGCATCGTCGAACTCTGAACGGAAGAACATCTCCCGGCTGGCCGATTCCTCTGCCGTCTGGCGGTAGGCCAGTTCGTACAGGTCCCACAACCGCTCCAGCAGCCCGCGTTCGACGACCGTATTGTGTCGTGTCACGAACATTCGGGGAATCGCCTACCTTTCCGGTGACTGCTCGCGCGGGGAAAACCACCCCTTGTGCAAATCGGGTCTTTCAGGTAGCCTAACGAGACGCTTCGGACGGGGTGTGGATGCACGTTGTCCGGACGTGGCAGACGGGCAACGGGAGGCGTATTGAAGCGGGCGCTTGCCCCCCTTACTTGGTGGGCGATTGGATTGGGTTACACATTGGCGTTGGCCGTCATTGTGCTGCCCGTGACCTGGTTGGGCAGCGCCGCGTACCTGACGGCCTCGCTCACGCTGGTCGTTGCCACCTTCGTCGCAGCGCGCGTGCACCGCGTCAATCGCCGGTTCATCGCTGCGGTCAGCGCGATCGGCGGCTTCTTCGCCGCGTCGCAGGTCGTTGACAGCCTCGGCGACAGCGGCGGCTTCACCCGCGCCTCCGACCTCCTGGCGCTGTGCGGCTCGATGTGCATCATCCTCGCCCTCGTCAACATGCTCAGCGGTCGGGCGTCGGCCAACCTCCGATCAGTCCTCGGCGATGCCTTGATCGTCGGTCTCGGCAGCTGGCTGATCAGCTGGGTGGCGCTGGTCGAGCCGGCACTGCGTCATCGCGGCGGGTCATTGGTTTCCTCGATACTCGCCGGCGCCTACCAGCCCGCCGGCACCGTCGTGCTCTTCCTGCTCGTGCTGCTGCTGTTCTCCGGCTCCGGCAACCGCCAGCCGTCCGTCTGGCTGGTCACCTTGGCGATGCTGTTCAACCTGGCAGGCGACGTGTTGTGGGGCATGAACGCTGCGGGCCACTTCGGCGACGGGGTCATCCGCATCGCCATGGCGCTGTACGTTGCCGGCTATTTCACCGCTGCGGGCGCATTCATCCACCCGACAGTCGTGTTGCTGAAGCGGTCGGCCGACGAGCCGATGAACAACCGCCTGTTCGGTCGGCTGATCCTCACGACGTCATCGCTGATCATTCCGATCATCGCCCTCGCCGCGACCGGCCCGGCGGATCAAACCGATGGGGCCGTCCGGATGGTGTCAGCGCTGGTTCTGGCGGGTGCCGTCACCCTTCGTGTGACCCAGTCGGTGCGCGCCAATGGCCGCACACAAGCCGACCTGCGCCTGAGCGCGCAGACCGACGCGCTCACCCATCTGCCCAACCGCACACTGCTGCTCGAGCGGATCAACGACTGCCTGCGGATGGCATGGCAATCCGACAGTCACCCAACGCTGTACTTCGTCGACCTCGACCGGTTCAAGAACATCAACGACAGCCTCGGCCACGCCGCCGGTGACGAGGTCTTGAAGATGGTCGCCATCCGCCTCAGCAAAGCAGCGCCCGAGCATTCGACCGTGGCCCGACTGTCGGGCGACGAGTACGTCGTGCTCGATCCATCGACGCGCTCCCCCGGCTCGTCGTTGGCCTTGGCCGAACGCCTGCTGTCCATCTTCCGTGAGCCGCTCCCCATCAGTGCCGGCGACGTCTTCGTGACGGCCAGCATCGGCGTCGCCTCGCTGAGCCCCAGTTCCAGCTCGTCGGCCGAGGACCTGCTGCGTCACGCCGATACCGCCATGTACCGCGCCAAGGATGCGGGTCGCAACTGTCTGGCCGTCTACGACGAGTCGATGCACGAGCGCGTCGCCCACCGGCTCTCGGTCGAGACGGCGTTGTACCGGGCCCTCGATCGACGCGAGCTGCGCCTGTTCCATCAGCCGATCCTCGATCTCGAGTCCGGCGATGTCGTCGGCTTCGAGGCGCTCATGCGGTGGCAGCAGGCAGACGGCACGATGGTGTCGCCGGCCGAGTTCATCCCCATCGCTGAAGACACCGGCACCATCGTGCCGATCGGATCGTGGGCGCTGCTCGAGGCATTGACCCAGCTGCGGCACTGGATCGACGACGGCGTGTGCAGCGAGTCGGCGACGATGTCGGTCAACGTGTCGCCTCGGCAGTTGAGCGACCCCAACTTCCCATCGATCGTCAACGAGGCACTCACCCGTTCGGGCGTTTCGCCCCAGCTGTTGTGGCTCGAGGTCACCGAGAGTGTGATGATCGCCGAACCGGAGCTTGCCCTGGCGACGCTTCGCAGGGTCCGCTCGCTCGGTGTGCGCATTGCGCTCGACGACTTCGGTACGGGCTACAGCTCGTTGTCGCTGCTGCAGAAGTTCCCGCTGCAGCGCATCAAGATCGATCGGGCGTTCGTGCACGGTGTCGCGGACAACCCCAACGACCGTTCGCTGGTCCGCACGATCGTCGCGATGGGCCGCTCGCTCGGCCTCGACATGGTCGCCGAGGGGGTCGAGAGCGTGCACCAGTTGCAGGTCCTCAGCGATCTCGGCTGCACCAAGGCTCAGGGCTACCTCATCAGCCACCCCGTGCCGGCCGACGCGATGCGCAGCACCGTCGCCGCACTCGAGCGCCTCGGTCAGTTCCCGGGTCTGCGCCCGTCGCCGTCGAGCTACTCCACTCGCCAGCCCTGACCGCTGGGGACGGCATCGCTCGTTCCCCCGTGCACAAGCCGTGACGCGACCTTCCCACTCGTGGGTAAAGTCCGAGCACGGCTAGTACGTTCGAGTACTGCCGAGAAGTGATCACGGCCAGAGCTGAGCATGGGGGTCGAGTCGGTGGACGTCATACCAACACAGCGCATCCGAAACGTGGTGCTGGTCGGCCACAGTGGCTGCGGCAAGACCACACTGGTCGAAGCCCTGCTGCATCGAGCGGGTGTCACGACCCGGGTCGGCAGGGTCGAAGACGGCACCACCGTCACCGGCTCCGATCCAGAAGAGGTCAAGCGCGGCATGTCGCTGTCGCTCGGCATCGCTCCATTCGAGTGGAAGGCAACCGACGGCGAGACGTACAAGGTCAACCTGCTCGACGCCCCTGGGTACGCGGACTTCGTCGGTGAGGAGATGGCGGCGCTGAGTGTTGCCGACCTGGCCATCCTCGTCGTCAGCGCGGTCGACGGCATCGAGGTCGGCACCGAGTTGGCGTGGGAGCGGTGTGTGAACGCCAAGATCCCGCGACTCGTGTTCGTCAACAAAGACGATAAGCAGCGAGCCAACTTCCACAACGCGCTGGCCGCGTTGCAGTCGAAGTGGGGTCACGGGTTCGTGCCACTCGAACTGCCACTCGGCGAGGAGGAATCGCTGCACGGCGTGGCCGACGTGTTGTCCGACCAGGCCTTCGAGTACGACCCGGACGGCCAGCATCACGCCGCGCCGTTGCCCAGCGACATCGCCGAGGAAGAGCACCGCGTCCACGATGAACTGGTCGAGGAGATCGTCTCCGGCGACGACGACCAACTGGAGCGCTACCTGTCGGGTGACGTGCCCACGGCCGCCGAGTTGGAACGAACGCTGGCCCACGAGGTGCTCGACTGCTTGGAGTTCCCGGTGCTCGTCGGCTCGGCGTTGACCGGCGTCGGCATCGACCGGCTGGCCGACTTCATCTGCGAGATCGGGCCCGCCCCAACTGATCGACCCATGACGGTCACCGCCGGCACCGAAGAGATCCAGGTTCCCGCTGATTCCGACGGTCAATCGTTGGCTTACGTCTTCAAGACCATGGCCGATCAGTTCGTCGGCCAGGTCTCGCTGTGCAAGGTCGTGTCGGGCACCATCTCCCCCGACGACCGTTTGATCGCCAGCGCCAGCGCCGCCGAGGAGCGTCTGCACGGCCTGTTCCACATGCGCGGCAAGGAGCAGTTGCCCTGCATTCGTGCCGTCGCCGGCGACATCGTGGCCGTCGCCAAGCTCAGCAACACCTCGACTGGCACCACGCTGGCTCCGCGGAACATGCCGGTCAGGGTCGTCGGCCAGCAGCCCGCCGCACCGGTGTTCGGCCTGGCGCTGAAGCCACTGACACAGACCGACGACGACAAGTTGTCGGGCGCACTGCAGCGCCTGGTCGCCGAGGACCCAGGCCTCCGCGTCGACCGGAACCACGCCCATCAAACCGTGCTCAGTGGCGCCGGCGACACACACCTCGCGGTCGCCCTCGAGCGTCTCGCACGGAAGTTCGGTGTGCACGTCGAGACCGAAGACATCCGCGTGCCATATCGCGAGACGGTGGTCGGCACCGGCGACGCGGAGGGCAAGGTCAAGAAGCAATCGGGCGGGCACGGCCAATACGCGGTCGCCAACCTGCGGGTCAGCCCGCTGGAGCGCGGCGCGGGATTCGAGTTCGTCGATTCGATCGTCGGTGGCGCGATCCCACGCAACTACATCCCCGCCGTCCAGAAAGGCATCGAGGAAGCGATGACGACTGGCGGCGCCCACGGCTTTCCGGTGGTCGACGTTCGTGTCGAGTGCTACGACGGCAAGTACCACAGCGTCGATTCGTCAGACATGGCGTTCAAGAACGCCGCATCCAGCGGGTTCAAAGAAGCCCTCAGCCGCGCCGGCGCCGTCGTGCTGGAGCCGATCTCGATGCTGAAGGTGACCATCCCGTCGTCGTACCAAGGCGACGTGCTGGCCGACCTCACCACGCGACGCGGGCGTGTCGTCGGCACGTCGGCCGGCGAGCACGGCGAGCAGGTGGTGTCGGCGCTCGTGCCTACTGCCGAGATCATTCGCTATGCGCTCGATCTGCGCTCGTTGACCGCTGGTCGCGGACGGTTCGAGGCCAGCCACGACCACGACGAGATCCTGCCCAACAACCTCGTCGCCAAGGTCGTGAAGGCGGCGACATCGCCCAATGGTGGCGGCGCCGGAGCCAATCGCGCTGCAGCCCGGTAGCTCCCTACCGCTGCGGTCACGCGGTGGCGCTACGGTCGGGCCCTGAACCGCCTCACCACCAGGGAGACCAGCATGTCAGATCGTCTGCGTTTCGGAATATTCATGGCGCCATTTCACCCGGCGGGCGAGAATCCGACCCTGGCCCTCGAGCGCGACCTCGACCTGATCGCCCACCTCGATCGGCTCGGCTACGACGAGGCGTGGATCGGCGAGCACCACTCCGCCGGCAGCGAGATCATCGCCAGCCCGGAGATCTTCATCGCCACCGCTGCCGAGCGCACGAGGCACATCAAGCTCGGCACCGGTGTCATCAGCGTTGCGTACCACAACCCGTACATGGTGGCTGAGCGAGCGGTGTTGCTCGATCACCTGACCCGTGGTCGGTTCATGCTCGGTGTCGGCCCGGGGTCACTGCCCACCGACGCGATCATGCTGGGGCTCGATCCGACCGAGACCCGCCCGCTGCTCGAGGAAGGTCTCGACGTCATCATGCGGTTGCTGACCAGCGACGAACCGGTCAGCAGTCAGACCAAGGCGTGGAACCTGGTCGACGCTCGGCTGCACCTGCGCCCCTACTCCAACCCCTTGTTCGATGTCGCCGTACCGGCGGTCGCCTCACCGTCGGGCCCGCGCCTCGCCGGCCGCCATGGCGTCGGCCTGCTGTCGATCGGCGCCACGCAGTCGGAAGGGTTCGATCTGCTCGGCCTGCACTGGGATGTGATGGAGGAGCGGGCAGCCAAGTACAACACCGTCGCCGATCGCAACCAGTGGCGACTCGT
>JANPOJ010000176.1:0-5797 GCA_031427935.1 Ilumatobacteraceae bacterium
GGCATCCACCTGGACGTCGAGGACGAGCTCGACATGTCGGGGATGTCGGCAGCCCGTGCCAAGTGGTCCGAGCGGCTCGGTGCTGTCGGTGAGATCGGTCGTGGCATCGGCTTCGCGTTGGTCGGCTTCTTCCTGCTGCGCTCGGCGATGATCTACGACGCCGCCGAGGCCACAGGGCTCGACGGAGCGCTCCGCCGCCTGGCCACCCAGTCCTGGGGGGTCCTCGTGGTCGTGGTGGTCGGCATCGGCTTCGCCGCATACGGCATCTTCTGTCTCGCGACGTTCACCCACCGACGCCTGCAGGCTCCCTGAGCCCAGTCGCTAGGACGACACCTGACGGGCAGAGCTCGCACCCGAGACCAGATCACAGTCAAGGACCTCGGTGGTGTCGGGTCGGCCGTCGTCGTCGCCGGGCCGAGTCTGCACGATGACCAGGCGGGCTGATCTCCCGTCGAACGTCAAATGGCCGAGGTTGTTGCCGAAGACGGGCCCAACATCCACCTTCCATGACATCGGTGACGATTCGCGACGCGCCGCCCATCGAAGGAAGCGACCGATGCGGTGAGCGAACTTCGATGTGCCGAGTCGCATCGCGGTGCTCTCCGGTCCAGTCAAGGCGTTGCGGATCGGCGAACTGACCAACTGGTGCACACGGCTCGTCGTGACTCGACGCGCTGGGAAATGGATCTCGGCCGCATACGAGAAGTGGATGTCGCCCGACAGCACCGAGATCGTGGCAGGTGCGTCGCTGTGAGAGTCGCCGCAGAGGTCGCCGAGCAGTTCGACCAGTGCGCGAAACGAGCGATCGAAGGCCGGCCAGTCCTCCAAATCGGCCTTGACCCGCAGCCACTCGCCGAGCTTGCGACCGGGCCAGCCCCACACCCCGTCGCAGATGGCCTCGCTCCACTCCTGCAGGTCGTGCAAACCACCCGGCACGAACACCGGCAGCGACGTGCCGATCAGCAGATGATCGACATCGACATGGCAGGCCTCCACCGCCCACTCCCACTGACCGTCATCCACCATCTGCCGCTTGCCGGGTTCCAGCACACGTGCCTGACGGGAATCGAGCATCACCAGTCGAACGCGGCCGATGTCCCGAAAGAAGTTGAACCGGTACGTGCTGTCACTCGGTATGAACCCCTCCGACCGCATCGCCCAGTCGCGCAGCACGTCCTCTCCATCGTCGACTTGTTCAAGTGACGCGAGCAGGCCTTCCGATCTGATGGCCTCCGGACCGAGGTTGCCGAGGTGTTGGTACAGCCAGTAGGACATCAACCCGCCAATGACGTGGTCCTGCCACCAGCGCGTCGCTCGAGTTTCGCGGACCCACGCCTGTGAGATGTTCCAGTCGTCGACCATATCGTGGTCGTCGAAGATCATCACGCTCGGCACGGTGGAGAAGAACCACCGCTCGAACTCCGGCGCCCAGGACTCGTGATAGAGCCATGTGTACTCCTCGAAGCCGCCGACCAGCTCCGCGGGCAACCCCGACTCAGGGTCGGGCGGGTGATCCTTGCGGGCTTCGGCGATGCGTTCGCGAGCCTTCGGCGACGAGTCGTCGGCGTACACCTGATCGCCGAGGAACACGGCCAGTTGCGGCCATAGGTCGGGCGGCTTGTCGAGCATCCACAAGGCATAGGCGTACAAGGCATCGACACCCCGACCGCGTACGTCGAGGTTGAGCTCCAGCGACCACGGCGGCTCGTGAGGGGCCGCTGTTCTGCACGAGCCGAAAACCATGCGCACCGGCCCGTCGCCGCCGTGCGTTTGGATCCGGCTCGGCGGCAGCGTGCTAGCGGCCGCTGGCCACCGCAACTCGCCGTCCAGCTTCACGTCGTATTCGATCGACGACGCGGGCGAGAGGCCTTCTATGATCGCCAGCGCGTAGTGATGACCGGCAATGCAGAACGTCGGGACCGATCGCCCGAGGATCTCCACCGCGCAACGCTGGTCGGTCTCGACCCAGATCGTCGCCGAAGTCTCCGAGACGTGACGCAACATCGGGCCGAGGATCAGTTCAGCCACGGATCACCTGGTTCGCCAGTTTGGAGTCGGTGTGCAGCGGGTACACGCAAGATCATGTCTACTACCCGCCTACGCGACACCTGGCTCGTTCGGCGCTCCGAGGCCCTCGCTCTCGGTGCTTTTTATGTGGCCTTTACGGCGATCTGGTTCGTCGTCGGATGGCTGCTGACCCATCCGCTCAAGAACTCGTGGATCGTGCACACCGATCAATCGGTCTCGGAATGGTTCGTGAGGCAGCGCACGCCCGGGTTGAACTCGTTGAGCTTCGTCGGTTCGATGCTCTCCGACAGCGTGGTGAAGATCGTCGTCACGGCGATCGTCGCCATCGTGACGCTGATCGTCTGGAAGCGCTGGCTCGAACCGCTGATGGTCACGGTGGCCCTGATCCTCGAAGCACTGTGCTTCATCACGATCACCACACTCGTCAACCGGCCACGACCCGATGTGCCACGTCTCGACACGTCACCGGTCGGCTCCAGTTATCCATCCGGTCACACGGGCGCGGCAGTTGCGTATTCGGCCATCGTGGTCGTGATCTTCTGGCACACTCGTCGGCGTTGGGTTCGGGCGTTGGCCGCAGCGTTCGCAGTGATCCTCCCCGTGTGTGTTGCCCTGTCGCGCCTCTACCGAGGGATGCACTTCCTCACCGACGTCTTCTTCGGAGCCCTGTTGGGTGCCGCGTCGGTCACGGCGACCGCTTTCGTGTTGCGTCGGGCCGCAGAGCGTCGCCACGAAGTCGTCGGTGTCGCGGATCCGGCCCAGGATCAGGTTCCGGCGATCGACCTGGTGCACACGTAAGGTGGAGTGAAGCATGAGTCCTGCCTTTGTCGTCCTCCTCTGCGGCATCGGCGCCGCGCTGCTGGCGTTCGGCATCTCCGCGTCGCGCCAGATCAACGTCGACCCGGTCCATCCGGCCAAAGCCGAACAAGCCGTGCGTCGCTCCCTCTGGCACCACCCGCGAGTACGGCGGTTCCTGCACGAGCGGGTGGACCGGAAGAGCGCAGGTGGGTTCCTGCTGACGGCCAGCATTGTCGTGCTGTTCGTGGTCGCGATCTTCGTCGGAGTCGTGCTCGACATGATCGACAACCACTCGGGCATAGCGGCTGCGGACAAGTCAGTCGCCGAGTGGGGCTCTCGAAATGGCAGCACAGCGACCGCCCACATGATGAAGTGGATCACGCAGCTCGGCAGCACGCCGGTGATCGTCGCCGCACTGCTGCTCACCGCATGTTTCGACTACTTCCGCCGCCACAGCCGAGAGGTGTTCGCCTTCGTTGCGGCGGTCGGTATCGGGGAACTGCTGCTGAGCAACCTGTTGAAGGTCGTCGTGCGCCGCGATCGGCCCGATGTGTTGCACCTGGTCGTCGCTCATGGTTACTCGTTCCCATCGGGTCACACCGTTGCTGCGGCGTCGTCGTGGTTGGCAGTGGCGCTCGTGCTCGGCCGCGACCGATCGCGGCGAACCCGTGCGTTGCTGACCGGCTGCGCCGCGCTGGTCGCGGTGTCGGTCGCCGCCAGCCGGGCGTTGCTCGGCGTGCATTGGCTGACCGACGTCGTCGCCGGGCTGGCGATCGGCTGGGGCTGGTTCATGATCGTCGCAATCATCTTCGGCGGGCGCGCTCAGCGCCTGGGCGACCCGGTCTCCGATCATCCGCAAGGTGTGACCGCGTCGGCCAACGCGCCGTAGCTCGCGCGATGCGCCCAACCGGAGTTTGCACACCGCAACAGCGGGGTATCGCTGTTCGGAGCATCGGAGGCGTACATGACGAACATTGCAGTGGTGGCCAACACCGAGAAGATCGCCAAGAAAGATGCACGCCGCTTGCGCAGCGCGCTGGCCTCAGCAGGCCTCGGCGACGTGCATTGGGTCGACATCGACAAGGGTTCCGACGCCAAGGCTGCCGCCAAGAAGGCCCTGAAGCGCGGCGCAACCACAATCGTGGTGTGTGGCGGCGACGGCAGCGTGCGCGCTGCGTCGGAGGCGATCGTGGGCACACAAACGGCGTTAGCCGTGGTGCCGAGCGGGACTGCGAACCTGTTCGCATCGGGCCTCGGCCTACCGAGCGACATCGACGAGATCGTCGACCTGGTCATTCGAGGCGACCGCCGCAGTCTCGACACTGCGTCGTGCAACGGCCAGACGTTCAACGTGATGGCCGGATCCGGCTTCGACGTCGACATGCTCAACGATGCCGAGGACAACAAGGAGCGCATGGGAACGTTCGCCTACGTCGGCGCCGCCGTGCGTGAGACGCGCCATCGGAAGATGTTCGACACCAAGATCGAGATCGACGGGAAGCCGTTCTACGACGGTCCGGCCAGCTGCGTGCTGGTCGGCAACAGCGGCTCGCTGAAAGGTGGCGTCAAGGCATTCCCCGACGCCACCGCGACCGATGGCCGGCTCCACGTGGCGGCCGTGACCGCCGTCGGCAAGCGCGAGTGGGCGAACCTCATGATCAGTGCCGTGTTCCGACGGCAGCAATGGTCGAGCCATTCAGAGATCGGCGAAGGCGCAGCAGTGACCGTCACGTTCGACAAGAAGCGCCGATTCGAGCTCGACGGCGGCGTGAAGGGCAAGTCCAAGACGCTGGAGTTCGAGATCCAGCCACACTCGCTGATGGTGTGCGCTCCGGTGGGGTGAACCCACATCGCTCATCGCGGTAGCGTTCGTGCACCCGAACGGAGGATCACCGATGGGACGCTTCCACTATCACGCCGACGGCACGGGACATTCGCACGACGACGACGACCATGATCACGAACACGAACACGATCCCGATCGCGGGGTCGGTGACCACTCCGGCTATCAAACCGGCGGGCTGCGCGTCGAGGTATTGGAAAAGATCCTCGGTGAGAACGATCGCACGGCCGAGGCCAATCGCAGCGACTTCCACGATGCAGGGGTGCAGGTCGTCAACCTGATGTCGTCGCCCGGCGCCGGCAAGACCACACTGCTGCGCGAAGTGCTGTTGATGTTGGGCTCGTCGCTGCGCGTCGGCATCGTCGAGGGCGATGTCGAGACTTCGATCGACGCCGACCGCCTGGCCGGCCTCGGCGCGCCGGTGGCGCTGGTCAACACTTCCAACGGATTCGGTGGCGAGTGCCACCTCGACGCCACCATGGTGCGCTCGGCGTTGCCCCGGCTGCCGCTGGCCGACCTCGACCTGATCGTGATCGAGAACGTGGGCAACCTGGTGTGCCCGGCGGAGTTCGACGTGGGCGAGCACGCCCGGGCGATGGTGTTCTCGGTGACCGAAGGCGAGGAGAAGCCGCTGAAGTACCCGGTGATGTTCCGGTCTGCCGACGTGGTCATCGTCAACAAGATCGACCTTCTCCCCTACCTCGACTTCGACCTCGACCTCTTCCACTCGAACCTGCGCGACGTCAACCCCGACGTGCGCACGATCGAGACGTCGGCCAAGACCGGTGCCGGGATCGACGAGGTCTGCGCCTGGATCTCGGCGTTGGCGCAGCACGGATGACGACCGTTCGGCGCAAGCACGCCGGCGACCTGGTCGACCCGGCGGCGATCGCCCTCAGGCTCCGCGAGGAGGGCCACACCGTCGGCAAGACGCGGACCGCAATCCTCGACGCCGTGCGCACCAAGCAACGCGCGTTCACTGCAGAGGAGCTCGCCGAGTCGCTGGGCGAGACCCATGTCTCCACCGTCTACCGCACGCTGGCATTGCTGGAGGAGATCGGCGTCGTGCGACACATTCACCTCTCGCACGGCCCGGCCATCTACGAACGCACCGCGGTGTCGACCGAC
>JANPOJ010000177.1:0-20931 GCA_031427935.1 Ilumatobacteraceae bacterium
GACCGAGGCGATCACCGAATCGAAGTTGTTCGAGTTCAGCTTCACCAACCGGCGCGACGCGGTGTACACCAAGCAGGAACTGGTCGTCGACGACGATGGCAAGCCCAAGCACATGCCGTGGGAGGACTGGCGCCCCGGCGAGGACCAGCACACCAGTGGATGGATGCGGGCGACTTCGCCCGGAGGCGACGCCGATTTCGTCGGTCATGTCGGTTGGGACAGCGAACTCGGCTATGGGGTTCGCGATCCCGAGGAGAACGCGCCGTAATGCAACTGTTCGTTTTCATAGCTGCCGGCCTGATGATCCTGGCCGGTGCGATCGGGGTCGTGACTCGGTCGCACCCTGTGCATGCCGCGCTCAGCTTGATCCTCACCTTGTTCGGTGTCGCCGTGATGTACGTCGCCCAAGAGGCCCAGTTCCTCGCCGCCGTGCAGGTCATCGTCTACGCCGGGGCGATCGTGGTGCTGTTCTTGTTCGTGATCATGCTGCTCGGTGTCGACACGGCGGAAGACCTCCGGATCGAGCCGTTCAAGTTGCAGCGCAAGGTCGCGGTACTGGTGGGCGGCGGCGTGATCGGTTTGGTCGCGTTTGCAGCCATCTCGTCTCGTGACAACATCGGAAACGTCGCCAAGACAGCAGCCGACGCGACGACCGACCCCGACAGCAACATCCGCACGCTCGCCCGCGATCTGTTCAGCGATCATGTGCTGGCGTTCGAGCTCACGTCGGTCCTGCTGGTGATTGCGGTGGTCGGCACGGTGCTGCTGGCCCGTCGCGCGCCGAAGACACCGACGGACACGCCGTCGTGATCGCCTCGGTCGCTGTTCCCACCACGACGTGGTACCTCGTGCTGGCCTCGGTGCTGTTCGGCATCGGCACGGTCGGCGTGCTGGTGCGCCGCAACCCGCTGATCATGCTGATGTGCGTCGAACTGATGCTCAACGCCGTCAACCTCTCGTTCGTCGCGGTCGCCAAGAAGCTGAACGACATCGGCGGCCAGACCACGGTCTTCTTCGTGATGGTGGTCGCCGCTGCGGAGGTCGTGGTCGGCCTCGGCATCATCGTCGCGATCCTGCGTCGCAAGCCCAACGCCAACGCCGACGACCTCGCGGAACTGAAGGGCTGACCCGATGCTCGACGTCATCTGGCTGATCCCCGCGCTCCCGCTCGCCGGGTTCGTCCTCATCTTGTTGTTCGGCCGCCGGCTGGGTGATCCGAAAGCCGGCTATCTCGCCACGCTGATGTGCGGCGGCGCATTCGTCGTGACCGTCGGTGTGTTCTTCGACCTGCTCTCCAAGTCGACAGAAGAGCGTCACCACATCGGCAAGGTCTTCTCGTGGGTCCCGGTCGGCTCGCTGAAGGTCGACATGGCGTTCCTGGCCGACCCGCTCAGCATCACGATGTGCCTCTTCGTCACGGGGATCGGCACGTTGATCCACCTCTACGCGGTCGGCTACATGCAGGGTGACCCGAGGTTCTCCAAGTTCTTCCTCTACCTCAACCTGTTCGCCGTCAGCATGTTGCTGCTGGTGCTCGGTGAGAACATGCTCGTCACCTTCCTGGGGTGGGAAGGTGTTGGGACCTGCAGCTACCTGTTGATCTCGTTCTGGCACGAGCGCGAGAGTGCGGCCACTGCCGGGAAGAAGGCCTTCGTCACCAACCGTGTCGGCGACTGGGGCTTCATGATGGCGATGTTCTTCGCCTTCCAAGCCACCGGAACGCTGAGCTACGCGGGCGTCAACGCGCAGGCGCACACCATGGCCCAGACGACGGCTACGGCGATCGCCCTGTTCTGCTTCATCGGCGCCTGTGGCAAGAGCGCGCAGCTGCCCTTGTACCTGTGGTTGCCCGACGCGATGGAAGGCCCGACGCCCGTGTCGGCGCTGATCCATGCCGCGACCATGGTGACCGCCGGCGTGTTCCTGATGTGTCGCATGAGCCCGATCCTCGACGCGGCGTCGTCGTACGCGCCGACGTTGATCGCCATCATCGGCGTCGCAACAGCGTTGTTCGCGGCGACCATCGCCGTCGCCCAGAACGACATCAAGAAGGTGTTGGCCTATTCCACCGTCAGCCAACTCGGGTACATGTTCTTGGCGGTCGGCTCCGGCGCGTACACCGCAGCCATCTTCCACATGGTCACGCACGCCTTCTTCAAGGCGCTGCTGTTCCTCGGCTCTGGCGCGGTGATCCACGGCATGCACCACGAGCAAGACATGCGCCGAATGGGCGCCCTCCGCAAGGTGATGCCGATCACCGCGGCCACGTTCATCGTCGGGTGGCTGGCCATTGCCGGCGTGCCGCCCTTCGCCGGCTTCTGGAGCAAGGACGACATCCTGCTGGCCGCGTACGACAAGAGCCCGGTGCTGTGGGCACTCGGACTCATCACGGCACTGCTGACCGCGTACTACATGACCCGCCAGGTGATCATGGTGTTCTACGGCAAGGCTCGTTGGCACGACGCCCATGAGGAGCACGGTGCGCACGGCGACTTCGAGCCCCACGAGAGCCCGGCGATCATGCTGTTGCCGCTCGTGGTGCTCGCCGCGCTGTCGATCGTCGGTGGCGGTCTGAACCTGCCGTTCAAGGCCAGCACCGAGAAGTTGGCGCACTGGCTGGAGCCGGTCGTCGGCGCGCACGAGAGCACCACAGCCAAGTTGCCGTTGGCGGTGATCGCCACGGTCGTCGCGCTCATCGGCATCGCTGCGTCGATCATGATCTATGCCAAGCACAGGGCGAAGGTGATCGAACCCCAAGTGCTGGCCGAGGGCTGGTACTACGACAGGGCCGTCAGCAAGTTCATGGGTGGTCCGGGCCGGGAGGCGTTCGATGCTGTTGCGTGGTACGACGCGACTGTTGTCGACGGTGCCGTCAACGGGGTCGGCCGCTTGGTTCGCGGTACTGCGCAGCGGATCCGCACCGTGCAGAGCGGCAACGTGCGCAACTACGCTGCAGCGATCGGCGTTGGCGTCGTGGCCCTGCTCGGCTGGTTCGTGATCGTGCGGGGCAACCTGTGATCTCGTTCCCCATCCTCACCATGCTCGTGCTGGTCCCGACGGTGGGGTCGTTGCTCGTCGCTGCGTTCTCCAGTCGCCGACCCGAATGGGTGAAGCTGACGGCGCTGTTGACCAGCGTCTTCACCGGTGGTCTCAGCATCTGGGTGGTGGCCGCGTTCGACAAGGCCAACGCCGACTTCCAGTTCGTCAGCAAGCACGCCTGGATCAAGCCGTGGGGCATCTCGTGGCACCTCGGGATCGACGGGATCTCGCTGTTCCTCGTGCTGCTGACCGGCGTGCTGTTCCCGATCGTGATCGCCGGCACCGATCCCCATCACGACCACAAGCGCTACCTGTCGTGGATGCTGCTGCTCGAAGCCGGGTTGATGGGCAGCTTCATCAGCCTCGACCTGTTCTTGTTCTTCGTCTTCTTCGAGATCGTGCTCGTGCCGATGTACTTCCTCATCGCCGGGTGGGGCTACGAGGGCCGGGTCTACGCCGCCACGAAGTTCTTCCTGTTCACGATGGTCGGGTCCGCGTTCATGCTCGTCGGCATCATCGCGACTGCGTTCTTGGCCAAGGGCAACGGCCCGCTGACCTTTGACCTCATCGAGTTGGCCAAGGCCGACTTCGCGGCCAGCACGGGCCGGTGGTTGTTCTTCGCCTTCGCAGTCGCGTTCGCTGTCAAGGTGCCGATCTTCCCGCTGCACACCTGGCTGCCCGATGCGCATACGCAGGCGCCGACCGGCGGCTCGGTCATTCTCGCCGGTGTGATGTTGAAGCTCGGCACGTACGGCTTGTTGCGATTCGGCGTGTTCTTGTTCCCGGAGGCCGCGCGCTGGAGCCGCAGCCTGTGGTTGACCTTGGCGGTCATCGGAATCATCTACGGGGCAATCGCGGCCACGATGCAGAAGGACTTGAAGCGGTTGGTCGCCTATTCGTCGATCGCCCACCTCGGCTTCGTCGTGCTCGGAATCTTCGCGATGACCAGCCAGTCGATCACCGGCGGTGTGATGCAGAACATCAACCATGGCGTGTCGACCGGTGCGCTGTTCTTGCTCGTCGGCATGATTTACGACCGTCGGCACACTCGGCAGATCTCCGAACTGAAGGGCCTGCAGAAGGTCGCCCCGATCTTCGCCGGTGTCTTCATGGTCGTGATGCTGTCGTCGATCGGGGTGCCGGGCCTCAACGGTTTCGTCGGCGAGTACCTGGTGCTGATCGGCTCGTTCCTCACCGCCAGATGGTGGACGGTCGTCGCTGCGAGCGGTGTGATCCTGGCTGCGCTGTACCTCCTGTGGGCGTACCAGCGGGTGTTCCACGGCGAGCCCGACGAGGCCAACAAGGGCTTCGGTGAGTTGAAGGTTCGCGAGGCTGCCGTGTTGTTGCCGCTCGTCGGTGTGATCGTGTTCACCGGCTTGTATCCCAAGCCGATGCTCGACCGCATCGAACCCAGCGTGAAGAAGTTGATCGAGCACGTCAGCGACAAGACGTCGTACGTCGATCCACAACCTGTCGAGGTCGCACCGTGATCGCCGCCGATCCCACCCTGCTCGGACCGTCGGTCAACTGGTTCGCGCTCAGCCCCGGGCTGGTGCTGCTCGGCGCGGCGATTCTGTTGCTGCTCGTCGGTGCCATGGCGCCACGCGTGCCGCGACACGCCTATGCAATGTTCACGGCTGCCGCCGGCCTGGCAACCATGATCCTGTGCTTCTTCTTGTGGGACAACATCACCGACGACGGCGCCTCGACGCTGGTCGGTGGGGCGTTGCGGTTCGACGTGTTCACGATGTTCATCACCATCACCATCGCTGCTGCGGTCGTGCTGGTCGCGCTGGTCACCGACGACTACCTGCGGCGTGAAGAGCTCGAGGGCCCGGAGGTCTACGCGCTGTACCTACTCGCTGCGATCGGCGGCGTGGTCATGGGCTCGGCCAACGACCTGATCGTGTTGTTCCTCGGATTGGAGATCTTGTCGATCGCCATGTACGTGATGGCCGCGAGCCATCGCAAGCGCATCGAGAGCCAGGAAAGCGGCATCAAGTACTTCATCCTCGGCGGCTTCTCCTCGGCGTTCTTCCTCTACGGGATCGCGATGGTCTACGGCACGGCCGGCAGCACCAACTTCTCCAAGATCGTCGACTCGTTCAACACCAACGTCCCGGCCGTGCGCCACGACGCGTTCATCCTCGCCGGTGTCGCCCTGCTGCTCGTGGGGTTGGGTTTCAAGACCGCATCGGTGCCGTTCCACTTCTGGGCGCCCGACGTCTACCAAGGGGCGCCCACCCCCGTCACGTCGTTCATGGCCTCGGTCGGCAAGGTGGCCGCCTTCGGCGCGATGCTTCGGGTGTTGATCTACGCGCTGCCGCACTGGCGCGACGATTACCGCCCGATCGTGTGGGTCCTGGCCGTGTTGACCGTCGTGGTCGGCTCGGTGATGGCGGTGGTGCAGACCAATGTCAAACGCATGTTGGCGTTCTCGTCGGTCAGCCACGCCGGGTTCATCCTGATCGGTGTCGAGGCCGCCAGCCATCGTGCCGGTGAGCCGGCGCTGGGCAATGGCGTGCCCTCGGCGCTGCTGTACATGCTGTTGTATTCGGTGCTCGTCATCGGCACGTTTGCCGTCGTCACGATGGTCGGTCGAACGGGCGACAACGCCACCGATCTGGCCGCGTTCCGTGGCCTGGGCAAGTCGCACCCCCTGCTCTCGCTGGCCATGACCGTGCTGCTGCTGGCGCAAGCCGGCGTGCCGTTGACCTCGGGTTTCGTGGCCAAGTTCGGTGTGATCCAGGCGGCCGTGGAAGAGCACAGCTACGCGATCGCCATCGTGGCGATGGTGGCATCGGTGATCGCCGCGTTCTTGTACCTGCGGATCATGGTCTCGATGTGGGTCACCGATCCCGAGCCCGACGATGCTGCTCGCGAACCCATTCGAGTGCCGCTGTGGACCGGTGTCGCCCTGACGTTGTCGGTCGGCTTCACGATCGCGATCGGCATCTACCCGTCCTGGCTGATCGACGCCGCCAAAGCCGCCGTCGCCACCAAGTGACCCGCGCGCTTGCGGGCATCCGACCGGCGGCCTCGACCTCCCGTCCAGGCGCTCGCCGTTCCCCGGCGGGTCCACGGTGGTCGGGCGCGATTCTTGCCGTGGGTGGCGTGATATCGCGCCCAACCAACCTCGTCGGGCGCGACTTGAGCCACCGGTGGCGTGATGCCGCGCCCAACCAACTCCGACCAGGGTCTGTGGGCGAAGCTTGGCTGCGGGCGTCGTGAGTCGCGCCCGACGAGGCATGCCGGGGTCAGGCCGCGCTGGCGGTAAGGCGGCTGAGGATGAGGCCGATATCGGCCACTGCCTCGCGAAGACCGCCGTGCACGTCGATGTTGGTGATCCGTGCCGACGTCCATCCGATCGTCGTGAGCTTGCGGTCGCGGCCCTTGTCAGCGTGGGAGTCGGCGGCTCCGTCGTGCCATGCCGGATGGTCGACCTCGATGGCCAATCGCACACTTGGCCAGGCGAAGTCGATGTAGATGTCGTGGTCACGCCCGGGTAGACGCACCGGATACTGGGGCACTGGCGAGGGCAGTCCGTGCGCCGCGATCTCCTCCAGCACCTTGACCTCGAGGTCGGACTGCAGTGCCGACCGCCATGCCGGGCGCGACCGGATCACTGAAAGCATCGTGGTAGAGCCTGGCCGGTTTGGATGATAGAGCCGCTGCACCGTGTCACTGACGGTGCCGAAGGTGACCCGATGTTCGTTGAGGAGTTGCTCGAGCACGGACGCAGTCGCCTCCGCTCCGATCATGTCGGCGCTGTCGAACAGGGTGCGTGGTGGGCTGGTGAGGCGGATGCCATCCGGCCGTTGCACGATGTCGACCGGATCGATGCGCCGACACCGATGCACCACGACGCCTTCCATCTCAGGAGACCGCCCATGGGGCACGAGCACATGGACCAGAGGGTCGATCATTCGGCGGAGACTCCACTCCTGCCCTGCCGTGGTGAAGCCGATCATCGCTGCGAGGTTGCGGGCGCAGACGACGGCCAGGATTTGCTCGCGGTTGCACGGCCATTGCGCACTGCGAAACACCCCCGGCATCATGGTGACCAGGGTCCCGTCCGAGACGAGATTGGCCAGCGTTCGGCTCGGGCAACCCAGCCCGAGAAGACGATCTGTCGAGATGACTCCCAGATGGCTGCTGAGGAAGGCATCCACGGCGACTTTCCAGGGACGACCCATCGGCCACCTCCGTCACGTGTGTGGTGATTGCGTGGGGGAAGCCGACGTGCACGATACGCCATCGAACTCGCCGTGCTCCAACGTTCAGCCCTTGTGGGCGCGGGATCTGCCGCCGGTGGCGTGATATCGCGCCCGACCAGGGTCTGTGGGCGCGGGATGTGCCGCGGGTGGCGTGATATCGCGCCCGACCAGGGTCTGTGGCGGCGGTCGGAGTTGCGGTGGGTCAGGTGGCTTGGCGGATCAGTTCGTCGAACAGGGCTTGTTGTTGAGGGTCCTCGTGGGCGGAGTCCTCAGGGTGCCACTGGGTGCCGACGATCCATTGCGAGCCGTCGAGCTCGACCGCGTGCACGATGCCCGAGGCATGTCGACCGACGACGCGCAGTCCGTCACCGATGCGATCGAGTGCCTGGTGATGCACGCAATGGCAGCGCTCTGGCCGGTCGGTGCCCATTGCCTTGGCAATCCGCGAGCCCGGCTCGAGGTCGTTGACGGTGAAATGACGCCAGTGCTCTTCGTTGCCGATGTCTTGCACCAGCGTGCCGCCGAGGGCGACGTTCAGCACCTGCAGCCCGCGACAGATCGCCAGCACCGGAGTGTTGGCATCGATGGCCGCCGACATCATTGCGAGTTCCATCTCGTCGTGCTCGGCAACGATGCCGTAGAGCGATTCCTCCGTGGCCTCCTGCCCGTAGTGCCGAGGATCGACATCGCCGCCGCCGTGAAACACCACTGCGTCGACCCGGCGCAACAGCGCGGGAAGGTCGTCGATCAATCCCGGGATCGGAGGCACCATCAACGGGGTCCCACCGGCCCGTTCGACCGCTCGGAAGTACGTCTGCGCGGCAGCGAACGGCTTGCCGCGCACGCCCGGTGCGTCGGTCGACTGGCGACCGACGATCACGACGAGTGGGTTCACGCCGTCAGTGTAAGCCCGCTCGTCTGACGAGCTCGTCGTAGATCGCCTGCTGCTGCGGCTGTCGTGTCGCGGTGTCTTCGGGGTGCCATTGCAGGCCGACGACCCACGACTTCGACGGCAGCTCGACGGCCTCCAGCTGACCATCCTCGGAGTACCCGATCGGCACGAGGCCGGCGCCCAGCTCGCCGATCCCCTGGTGATGCACGGAGTGGCAGTGGTCGAGGTGCGTGTCGCCGACGAGATCGGCGACGATCGAGCCCTCGACGAGCTTGACCGAGTGTTCGCGCATCCAGTGCTCATCGTTGCCGATGTCTTGCATCAGCGTCCCGCCGAGCACGATGTTCAACACTTGCATGCCGCGACACAGGGCGAGCATCGGAAGGTCGAGCTCGAGCGCTGCGCTGGCCACTGCCATGTCGAGCTCGTCGTTGGCGGCAACGATGCCGTACAGCGATTCCTCGGTGGGCTCCTGGCCATAACAGCGCGGATCGACATCGCCGCCACCCGGCAACAGCACACCGTCGAAGTGTTGCAGCACCGTCAGGGCGTTGACCGACAGTTCGTGGATCGGTGGAACCATCACCGGCACGCCGCCGGCACGCGCCACGGCCCGGCTGTACGGCTGGCTACTGGAGAACGCATCGCGCTTGCCTTCGTCGCTGAAGGTCAGCACTCGCGCACACACGGCGATCAGCGGCGGAGGTTGACTCATGCAGCAGCAATTGTAGGTGTCAAGATGTTGGCCAGGCCGTAGTTGCACCAGCAGGTCGCGTTGGGGGAGTCGGGGCGCTCGTGGATTTCATCTTCATGCTCACACGGTCCGACGAGACCGTTGTCGACTGCCTCGACACTTGGGACGCCGTTGCACACGTCGGGTTGCGACACGCCGGCTTCAAGGACGTCGGCGTCGACATCGCGACGCTTGTGGAGCTCAACCGGCGGATGCACGCCATCGGCGTGATGACCTATCTGGAGGTGGTCAGCACATCGGTCGAAGCCTGTCTTCAGAGCTCGCGTGCCGCGGTGGAGATCGGCGTCGATCGCCTGATGGGTGGCACTCAGGTCGACGACATCATGCGGATCATCGACGGATCGGGGATCGAGTACCTGCCGTTCCCGGGGCTGCCCGTTGGCCATCCGACCAAGTTGGGCGGTGACGCTGCGTTGGTCGAACAGCAGTGCAGAACGTTCGATGAACGCGGCTGCGCTGGTGTCGACCTGCTGGCCTATCGGGCGACCGACGCCGATCCACTCGACTTGGTGCGCGCCGCTCGCCGCGGTACCGCCGGCTACCTGGTGG
Source organism: Ilumatobacteraceae bacterium (assembly GCA_031427935.1). Lineage (GTDB taxonomy): Bacteria > Actinomycetota > Acidimicrobiia > Acidimicrobiales > Ilumatobacteraceae > JAENVT01. Next base: position 9,452 of record JANPOJ010000177.1, read on the forward strand.
TGGCGGGGAGCGTCTCCAGTGCAACCCAGATCGACGCCCTGCGTTCGGCAGGTGCCGACGCGTTCACGATCGGGTCAGCGGTGTTCGATGGGTCGTTCTCGCCGAACAAGGGTTCCGTCGTGTCGCAGCTGCGCGACGTGCTGGAGGCCGCCGGCCAGTGAGCGCACTGCTGATGGGTGTCGACCTCGGCGCCGGGGGAGTGAAGGTGTCGATCATCGACGCCGATGGCGCCACCGTGGCAGATGGTTCGGCCGCGATCGTCACCCAGACGCAGCACTTCGGTTGGGCCGAGCAGGATCCGGCCGATTGGTGGGTCGCGGCGCGCACCGCCATTCGTGCCGCGACGGCTGCCGCGGGAATCGCTGCGGATGCGATCGCGGGGATCAGTGTGTCGGGTGGTGCCCACATCGGGGTGCTGACCGATGCGACCGACACCCCATTGCGTCGAGCGATCCTGTGGAGCGATTCCCGAAGCGCCGCTGAGGCCACAGAGCTTCGCGAACAGGCCGACGCGCGAATCCTCGAACTGTCGCTGAACCGCGTCAATCCAACCTGGCTGCTCCCCCAGCTGCTGTGGATCGCTCGCCACGATCCCGATGCGGCGGCCGCGACGCGTCGGCTCTTCCTCGCCAAGGACTGGCTGCGGTTCAAGCTGACCGGCGATTGGCACACCGACTACAGCGACGCAGTCGGGGCGTTGCTGGCCGACTCGGCGACGCACGGGTGGTCGGGCGAGCTGTGCGCGATGGTCGGCTGGTCGCCGGCCACACTTCCCCCGATCGTCGACGCGACAACGATCGTCGGCCAGGTGACGTTGACCGCTGCGGCCGAATGCGGGCTCGTGGCGGGCACCCCCGTTGTCTGCGGCAGCAACGACACCACGGTGGAACTGTTCGGCGCCGGGGCGTGTAGCCCTGGCGATGGTGCGGTGAAGCTGGCCACCGCCGGTGTGATCTACCAGGTCACCGACGGGCCGCTGGTGCGCCCGCCGGTGTCGTGCTACCCGCACGTCGTCGACGGTCTCTACTACACGGCGACCGGCATCAACTCGTGCGCATCAGCCCACCGCTGGATGCGGGACCAGTTCTTCGCCGCGGACGGCTTCGACGGCATGGACGCCCTCGCGGCTTCCGTGCCGATCGGCAGCGACGGCTTGCTGTTCCATCCGTACCTGCAAGGTGAGCGCGCGCCGCACTGGGACCCAAAGCTGCGCGCTGATTTCATCGGCGTCACGATGCAGCACGAGCGCGCCCACTTCGCCCGGTCGCTGTACGAGGGAGTCGCCTATGCGATTCGCGATGCGATGACGGTCGCCGAGGGGCTCGGCATGCGCTACGACACGATCCGCTTGATCGGTGGCGGCGCACGCAGCGCGACCTGGCGCCAGATCATGGCCGATGTCTTGGGGAGGCAGATCATGCTGCCGGCCAATGGCGATGCGTCGTTCGGCGCCGCGGTGGTAGCGGGCATCGGCGTGGGCGTGTTCACCGGCGTCGACGACGCGGTTGCCCGGTGTTGCCGATCGACGTCGACCCATCAACCATCCGCTGCGGCGCACGATCGGTACTCGGCGTTCTTCGAGGTCTATCGCGACGCCCAGCAACACCTCGTGGCGATCAACCATCGACTCCACGACCTCACCGTTGCGCCGTCGATTCCGCCCGGCTAGCTACCCTGTCGAGCGTGTCCGAAACCTTCCGATTGATCAATCCCACCGACGAATCCGTGCTGCGTGATCTGCAGGTCGCGGGTCGTGACGAGACCGACGCTGCGATAGCTCGGGCGCGCCAGGCGGCACCGGCCTGGCAGGCCGTTGCGCCGGCCGATCGGGCCCGCCTGATGCGCCGCTTCGCCGATGCGATCGCCGACCACGCCGACGAACTGGCCCGCCTGGAGACAGCCAACATGGGCATGCCGATCGGCAGCAGCACGTGGTGCGCGAATGCCGCTGCCGACGTCATCCACTACTTCGCCGGGGCCATCGACAAGCACACCGGTTCGACCATCCCGGTCGCCGGTGGCGTCGACATGACCTTTCACGAGCCACTGGGCGTCGTCGGATTGATCATCCCGTGGAACTTCCCCGTGCTGATGGCGTCGTGGAAGATCGGGCCGGCATTGGCGACCGGGAACACCGCGGTGGTGAAGCCGGCTGAGGTCACACCGCTGACCACGCTGCGGCTCGGCGACTTGGCCCTCGAGGCCGGGATCCCGGAGGGCGTGCTCAACGTCTTGGTCGGCAGTGGCGCCGAAGTGGGTTGGCGATTCGTCGAGCACCCCGACGTTCGCAAGGTGTCGTTCACCGGCTCGACCGCTGTCGGCAAGCGGATCATGGCGGGCTGCGCGGAGCAGGTGAAGCGGGTCACGCTCGAGCTCGGTGGCAAGAGCGCCAACATCATCTTCGCCGACGCCGACCTCGACAAGGCCGCTGCGGCAGCGCCGGGCGCCGTGTTCGACAACTCGGGGCAGGACTGCTGTGCGCGCAGCAGGGTGCTGGTGCAGCGAACCGTGTTCGATCGATTCGTCGATCTGTTCGTCGACGCGGCCAAACAATGGAAGGTCGGAGACCCGATGGATCCCGGGACGGCGATGGGTCCGTTGGTGACCTCGCAGCACCTGGCCGCGGTGCGCTCGTTCACCGACGGGCTCGACACGGTGTTCACGGGCGAGGCGCCGTCAGGGCCCGGGTTCTGGCACCCGATCATGATCGCCACCCCGTCGGACCCGACCGCCAGCGTGTGCCGCGACGAGGTGTTCGGCCCGGTCGCCGTCGTCTTGCCGTTCGACGACGAGGCCGATGCGATCCGCATCTGCAACGACAGCGAGTACGGGTTGTCGGGCTCGGTCTGGACGCAAGACGGCGCCAAGGCACTCCGCGTGGTTCGGGCGATGGAAGCAGGAGCGATCAGCGTCAACTCGAACAGCTCGGTGCGGTACAGCACACCGTTCGGTGGCTTCAAGCAGAGCGGTCTCGGCCGAGAGCATTCGATGCACGTGCTCGACCACTACACCGAGCTGAAGAACGTCTTCATCGCGACGTAGGTTCGGCGCCCGGCTATTGGTCGACGACCTCGATCGAGTAGCCGGCGTCGGTCGCGGCGCGCATCACCGATTCGGCGTGTCCACGCCCGCGTACTTCCAAGACCGCCTGCACCCCGGTCTCGCGCACGTGCAGATCGACGCCTTCGCGCACATGCTCGACCTCCACCAAGTTGGCGCCGTGCTCGGCGAACAGGCTCAGCAATCGCGCCAGTCCGCCGGGCCGATCGCTGATGCGGGCGAACAGGATCAGGCGCCGCCCGGCCTGGGTCTCGTGGCGCCGGATCAACCCCGGCAGCAATCCGAGATCCACGTTGCCGCCGCTCAGCACCACGCACGTCGTGCCCATCGGCGCCGATGCGATTCGTTGCGACATCAGCGCTGCGACACCGACAGCGCCTGCACCTTCGACGAACAACTTCGCCCGCTCCATCAACAGCACCATTGCATCGGCGACGGCGTTCTCCTCGACGACCACGACGTCGTCGAGCCATTGTTCGACGAGCGGCAGCGTGATCTCGCCAGGCCGCTTCACGGCGATGCCGTCCGCCAGGGTCACGACCGGTCCCGTCGGCGCGGCGCGGTGCGCATACGGTGCGCATGCAGCGATCTGTACGCCGATGACCTCGATCGTCGGGTCGTGCGCCTTGACGGCGATGGCGATCCCGGCGGCCAATCCACCGCCACCCAGCGGAACGATGACACGTCGGAGATTGGCGACATCGGTGACCAGTTCTCGGCCGAGCGTGGCCTGCCCGGCGACGACGTCGACGTCGTCGTACGGGTGGCAGAACACCATGCCGACCTCGGCTGCGTGGGCTCGAGCTGCGAACACCGCTTCGTCGAGGGAGTCGCCGCCCTCGATCAGGGTCGCTCCGTAGCCACGACACGCCTCGATCTTGGAGATCGGCGCGCCGGCGGGCACGAAGATCTCGCACCGAACGCCCGCATGGCGGGCCGCGAAGGCGATTGCCTGGGCGTGGTTCCCCGCACTTCCCGCGGTCACTCCGTTGGCCGCATCGTCGCCGAGCGCGGCGAGCTTGCTCATGGCGCCGCGGATCTTGAAGCTGCCCGTCCGTTGAAGGTTCTCGGCTTTCAACACGATGTCGCCGCCGCACCGGTCGCTCAGTGCGGCCGAGCCGGTGACCGGTGTGTGCGTGACCACGCTGCGACCAGCCTCGGCCGCACGGTCGATTGCCGCGCTGGAAATCTTCTGGGCAGGCATGTCAGCGCGTACCGTAGTGCCCATGCGCGCGCTGCTGATCGCCAACGCTTCCGACGCCGACGGAGGGTTCGTCGCCGAGCGGTTCCGAGGTCGCGGGTTTTCGTTCGTGGAATGTCATCGCGAGAACCCCGGCGACTGGCCGTCGCTCGACGGTCACGACCTGGTGGTCACCTTGGGCAGCGAGTGGAGCGTGTACTGGCCCCACGTTGCCGATTCCGTCGCGGCCGAAGCCGACGTGATTCGCAGCGCGCACACGGCGGGCGTGCCGGTCTACGGCATCTGCTACGGCAACCAGATCATGGCCCACGCACTCGGTGGCACCGTCGAGCGGGCACGCGAGCCCGAGATCGGCTGGCGCGCGGTCACCAGCGACGTTCCGGAGATGATCGCCGAAGGGCCATGGATGCAATGGCACTACGACGTGGTCACCGTTCCGCCTGGTTCTGTGGAGCTGGCCCGCAGCGTCGTCGGTCCGCAGGCCTGGAAGATGGCTCGCAGCTTTTGCACGCAGTTCCATCCCGAGGCCACCGAGACGATGATCCGTCGGTGGGCCCTCAGCAATGGTGGCAGCGCCGAGCTGTTGAAGTACGGGATCAAGCCCGACGAGCTGATCGAGGAGACCCGGCGCAACGTCGCCGACAGCCAGCCGGCCGCCAAGCACCTCGTCGACTGGTTCCTGGACAAGGTTGCAGGCGACGCAGGTTGAACCGCTAACCGGGACCGTCGAGCGAGTCGATGGCGTCGAGCTCGACACGGAGTTGATCAAGCCCCATCGCCCCCATGTCGAGGACGATCTGGTGGAACTTCTTGAGGTCGAACTGTTCGCCCATTCGCCGGCGAGCGCGTTCGCGACCCTCCATCCACACGCGTTCGCCGACCTTGTAGGAGATCGCCTGCCCGGGCATGCCGAGGTATCGATCGATCTCCGAGGCGAGATGTTCGACCGGGTATCCGGTGCGCTCGAGCAGGAAGGCCAACCCCAGCTCTGATCTCCAGCGTTCGCCGGGGTGGAACGACTCGTCGTTGGGGATCGTCATCTCGCAGTGCAGCCCGATGTCGACGATCACTCGTGCCGAGCGCAGCGCCTGCCCGGCGAGCCAACCGAGCTCGTAGACGGGATCGTCGAGGTATCCGAGCTCGTGCATCAATCGCTCGGCATACAGGGCCCAGCCTTCGCCGTGACCGGAGATCAAGACACCGAGACGCTGGAAGCGGGTGAGGGCCTCGGCCTGGTACATCATCTGTGCGAGTTGCAGATGGTGGCCGGGCGCGCTCTCGTGGTACTGCGTCGACAGCGCCTCCCACAACGGGAAGATCTCCTTGCCGGCGACCGGATGCCAGATCTGACCTGGTCGGCTGAAGTCCTCGCTCGGTGGTGTGTAGTACGTCGAGTCGGTGCCGCCGGCGGGTGCGGCCATCGCCTGGCAACGTCGCAGCGGCTCGGGGATCTCGAAGTAGGTGCCGCTCAGCTCGTCGATGGTTCGATCGATCACGTCCTGGCTCCATGCCACGTACTGGTCGGCGCCTTCGACGAGATAGCGCGGATCGCGCTTCAACTGATCGATGCACTCATCCAGCGATGCGCCAGGAAGTATCTGTTCGGCCAGCGTCGCCATGCGGGTCTTGATGCCGCGCAGCTCGTCCCAACCCCACCGATAGGTCTCGTCGAGGTCGAGGTCGGTGCCGTTGTGGAAGCGGGCGAACAGCCGGTAGCGCTCCGTGCCCACCGGGTCGTGAGGTGTGGCCATCGCGCCGTAGTCGTTGCGCAGCCAGTGGCCGAAATCGATGAATGCGTTGGCGGCTCTGGCCGCTTCAGTGGTCAGGTCGAGGGATTCGCACTCGGCGACGAGCTCGGCGAAGTAGCCGTCAGGGCGGCCCCACACGTCGCACTGCTCGGCGCAGGCAACTGTCTGCCTGCGGGCCGCAACCTGTCCCTTGTCCGCTGCGTAGAGGAAGCTGGCGCGCAACTTGTCGAGCGCGTCCGGCACGGCGTGCAGCCGGGTTTGTACGTTCCGCCATTCCTCATCGGATTCTCGCGGCATGAAATCGAAGATCCCACGTACGTATTCGTGGTGGCTGTTCATCACGCTGAGCCACCGGTGGTACTCGCCCGAATCGATCAAGTCGTGCTCGGCCTGTACGCGCTCGCGCATGACCTCGATGGCGATTCGGTCACTGCGGCTGCTCGGCTGGATCTGCGCAAGGTCGCGAAGGGTGGTGCGTTGCAGCTCGAGCCGGGCGGCCCAACCCTCGGGTGAGTAGTCGGTCATCTCGTCGTCGTGACCCGGGATGCCCCAGAACGAGGCGAGCATGGGATCGAGCGCGGCGCTGTCGACGATGTACCGATCCGACAGCGCGAAGATCTCGGACGCTTGGCGTCCGCTCGCCGCCGATTCGTCCTCAGTCACCGTCGTCCCACCACCCAGCATCGGCCACCCCTTGCCCGGGTTGATTCTCGCAGGGTCGACGGTGATACGGCAATGGAAACCTTGTGGTGGTCCGGTTGCGCGATGGCTCCTCTGGCACGTGCTAGACATCGGCCTAGCTCGAAGTGTGGCGGGGGCCGCACCGGGCCAGAACTGGGGGTTCTGTATGACAACCATGGACGAAGACCGCGATCATCTGCATGCCATGGGCTACGCCCAAGAGTTGCACCGTGGCATGAGCACGTTCAGCAACTTCGCCATTAGTTTCTCGATCATCTCGATCCTCGCCGGAGGAATGACCAGCTTCTGGCTCGGCATGGCCACCGGCGGCCCACGAGTGATCACCATCGGCTGGATCGTGGTCGGCTTCTTTGCCCTCCTCGTCGGCATGGCGATGGGCGAGATCTGCTCGGCCTACCCGACTGCGGGTGGCTTGTACTACTGGTCGGCCAAGCTGGCAAAGAAGAACGCGGCCCGATGGTCGTGGTTCACCGGGTACTTCAACCTGCTCGGCCAGATCGGCGTCATTGCCTCGGTCGACTACGCGCTGTCGATCTTCATCGCCTACTTCATCAGGATGTTCGACGACGGCTACCGACTCACCGTTGGCGGCATCTTCGTGATCTTCTTGCTGGTGCTCATCGCTCACGGCCTGCTCAACACGTTCCGCATCGACGTCGTCAAGATCATGGGCGACATCAGTGTGTGGTGGCACGTCGTCGGCGTGGTCATCATCGCCGGTGTGCTCTTCATCGCTCCGAGCAACAAGCGGGGCATCGGTGGCGCCTTCGACAAGGCGCCTCCGGGGTTGACGGGCTGGACGGGCGGCGTCTTCATCAGCGTCTACCTCTTCGGACTCGGCTTGTTGCTCGCCCAGTACACCATCACCGGCTTCGATGCATCTGCTCACGTCAGTGAGGAGACCAAAGGTGCACGCACCGAGGCGCCGAAGGCGATCGTGCGCTCGATCTACATCTCGGCGATCGCCGCGCTCATCCTCAACCTGGCGATGATTGCCGCGCTGCCGAAGAGGGGCGCCGATGGTGACGCGGCGTACGGGGGATTGGTTTTCGGCGACGCCAAGGATCCGTTCCTCGTCAATGCGGCGCCACGGCTGATCTCCAGCGCTGTCGGGTCAGGCACAGCCAAGTTCCTGGTGTTCATCGCCATCGTCGGCCAGTTCTTCTGCGGCCTGGCTTCGGTCACGGCCAACAGCCGCATGATCTACGCCTTCAGCCGTGACGGCGCCCTGCCCGGTTCCAAGTACTGGCACAAGATCAACAAGAAGACGCGTACGCCAACGAACTCGGTGTGGCTCGGCGTCACACTGTCGGCCATCGTCGGCGCTTCGTCGTTGTTCGTCCGCGGCACTGGTGCCGGCCGGTACTCGACCGCGTTCTTCGCGATGACGGGCATCTGCGTCATTGGCCTGTACATCGCCTACGCGATCCCGATCTACCTGCGCCTCACCAACCCCGACTTCCAGACTGGCCCTTGGAACCTGAAGGGCTACCACAAGCTCGTCGGCTGGACGTCGATCGTGTGGATCGCCTTTATCACGGTGCTGTTCTTCGCCCCGTTGTTCTGGCCGTTCTGGCCGATCTGGGGCAAGAAGAACCTCTTCCTCACCACCGATGCCGGAGATACGTTCTTCCGGCAGAACAACTTCAACTTCACCGGACCACTGATCATCTTGGGCGCCGTGGCGATCATGCTGTACTGGAAACTGAGTGGCAAGAAGTGGTTCACGGGCCCGAAGGTCCAAGGTACGAAAGAGGAACTGTTGGCAATCGAGCGGGAGCTCGACGCACTCAACTAATCGTCCTGCGTCGACAGACAGAAATGGGGCTGCTTCGGGGGAGGCAGCCCCATTTCGCGTCTACGGTTCGGTGCATGGATCTTCATCCCGAGCTCGCTTTCGCCATCGACACCGGCGTCCACGGCCACCTCGTCACGCTCAATGCCGACGGGTCACCACAGGTGACGATGATCTGGGTCGGTCGCGAGGGAGACGAACTGCTCGTTGCCCATCTCGGAGCCGGCCAGAAGCTGCGCAACATCGAACGCGATCCCCGCGTGGTGCTGAGCATCGAGTTGCCCGGTACGAACCCGGTGGGGCTGCACAACTACGCGGTGTTGCACGGCTCGGCGCGGGTCACGCCCGGCGGTGCCCCCGAGCTGCTGCAGCAGCTGGCTGCCCTTTTCCTCGGCGAGAGCGTGAAGTTCCCGCCGATGGACGATCCGCCGCCCGGCAACATCATCCGCATCGCCGTCGATCGCGTCACCGGCTCGGGGCCCTGGGTCAGCTGATCGGGCTGGTCGAGTCGGCCAGCCATCCCTCGAACTCGGGCCGGCCGGAGAGACGTTCGCAGTTGCTGAGGCGTTCGTTTGCGTAGGAGACGAAGTCGGTGTCGAGCGTGCTGATGGCTTGCTGCACCGCAGCCCACATGCCTTCTCGGAACTCGCTCATCATCTTCATCAGTTGCAGTCGAGCCCACGACGACTTGGTGACCTGCCCGAAGTAGAGCCTGAGCAATCGCTCCTCGGCGTCGTGGTTGAGCTCGCTGTTGACGCTGAGGTTGGCGAGGTCGAAGAACACGTCGTTCATCCCCGCGTACTCGAAGTCGAGCAGCCACACGCGGTCGGCGGCGAACAGTACGTTGCCGGGCAGCAGATCGTTGTGGCACGGCACCAGCGGTGTTGGTGCCCGGGCGAACGCGGCCTCGATGCGGCGGCTCAACTGGTGGAGGCGTTCGTAGGCCCGCGGTGGCATCACGCCGCGGGCCGACGCATCACGGGCGTGCCACTCGACGACGCGGTGGATCGGAAATGCGCCACCGAGTGGACCACTCTCGTGAAACCGGCGGACCAGGTCGACGACGTCGACGAGTCGCTCGGTGAACGGCGTCGGCTCGAGGTGATGGCCCTCGACGAGCTCGGTGACCAGGGTCCCCACACCCTCGAGCATGCCCAGCACCGCTGGGCCGATACCGAGCTCCGCGGCCCGTCGCGCCGCTTCGGCTTCGTAGGCCCGATCGATCCCCAGCAGCTCGGTACGTTCACCGGGGATGCGAACCACGTACTCGCCGTGGTCTGTCGATGCCACGAAGTTCCGGTTGGTGACCCCGCCGCTCAGCGGACGGATCTGGACGGCTTCTCCTGCGAAGAGACCGCTGGCGCGCACGAGCCTTTCGACGTCTGCCCTCTCGTTCACAACCAACGGTGTAGCACGTCGTAACCTCGCCGGGTGACGTCCGAATGCGTGCTGGCGATCGATCTGGGTACCGGTGGTCCGAAGGTCGCACTCGTTTCCGCCGATGGTGCAACGGTGGCGTGGTCCAGCCGGCCGGTGGCGACGCGATTCATCGACGGCGGTGGAGCCGAGCAGGATCCGGAGGAGATGTGGACCGCCATCGTCGCCGCGACGCGCGCGACGATCGACGCTGCGCCGCGCCCGACGCCCCCGATCGTCGCCGTAGCGGTCACGAGCCAGTACATGAGCACCGTCCCGGTCGCCGCGAACGGGATGCCGACCGGACCGTGCGTGATCTGGATGGATACGCGTGGAGCCGATCACAACCTGTCGCTGCTGACCGATGAAACGTTTGCCCTGTTCGTCGAACGCCACGGCCTGCTTCCACTACCGAGTGGCAACGACAACGTCGCCCACATCCATGTGCTGCGCACGCTGCACCCCGAGGCCTACGCGGCCGCCGCAGCGTTTCTCGAGCCGATGGACTACGTCAACGCTCGGTTGACCGGCACGCTCGGCGCGACGCAGTCGACGGCGTTCGGGCAGATGGTCTGCGACAACCGTACGTGGGGCCTCACCGAGTACGACGCCGAGTTGGTCGCGGCGACCCACCTCGACCCCGACAAGCTGGCCCCGCTGATGCCGATGAACGGGATCGTCGGGTCCGTGACGACGGCCGCTGCCAGCGAGTTGGGCATTGCCGAGGGACTGCCGGTCACGACCGGCACGATCGATTCGATCACGTCGGCGATCGGATGTGGTGCGCTGACGGATCACGACGCTTCGATCATCATCGGCACCACATCGGTGGTCGGCGCGCACATCGACGAGCACCGTGGCGATCTCGCCGCCGGCATCTTCGTGATGCCCAGCCCGTTGCCCGGGAAATACTGTGTGATGGCCGAGAACGGCGTCGGCGGCCGGGCGTTGGAATGGGCCATGAGGTTGTTCGGCTATGGCCACGACTACGAGGCGGCAACGAGTAGTGCGCTTGACGTTGTGGCAGGAGCCGAGGGTGTGGAGTTCATGCCGTGGCTGCTGGGCTCGATCGCGCCGCAACCCAATGACGAGGTTCGCGCTGCGTTCACCGGCCTCTCGCTGCATCACGATCGGCGGCACATGGTCCGTGCCGTGATGGAGGGTGTGGCGGTGAACCTCGGCTGGTTGCTTCCAACGGTCGAGTCGTTTGTCAGGCACGACTTCGCGTCGGTGCGTTTCGGCGGCGGTGGCGCACAGAGTGACCTGTGGGCACAACTTCTGGCTGACGCTGTCGGCCGGCCCGTTCACCAGATGGAGGATCCGCGTGCCACCAATGCGCGGGGCGCAGCGTTCCTCGCGTTCTCGATCCTCGGCACGCTGTCGATCGACGACGTCCCGTCGTTGTTGCGCACCCGTGCCATTCGCCAGCCCGATCCTGGCAACCGTGTCGGCATGGAACGTGCCCTGCATCGGCTGACCGATCTTCACCGAGCGCTCGCAAACTTGACCAACTACTGAACCTTTGTTCGTCGACACTCGAGTCAACCCGTGCGGCGTC
>JANPOJ010000178.1:0-2961 GCA_031427935.1 Ilumatobacteraceae bacterium
CGGAGAAGTTCGGACGCATCCACCACCTTCCGGCAGCGCAACTCGGCGCCGTCATAGACGGGATGCGCGATCGCGGCCTGATCGGGGCTGACGGTTGGCTGAGCGAACGGGGTCGCGCCGTCCAAGAGCGGGTCGAATCGCTCACCGACGACCTCGCAGCTAAGCCCTATGAGAGCCTTGAGCCGGGCGAGCTCGATGAGCTGATGGACACCCTCGAGCCACTCGCCACGCTGCTACTCGCCGCCCAGGACTGGGGCTGACAAAGGCAGCACATAACGCGCAACGCAAAGCGACGCTGTGCACTCATCCGCCGAACGCGCCAGATCGCCGCGCATCTGCATTGCCGGTCATCGGACCAGGGTCCGCGGGCGGTCGGAACTCGGCCTCGGTTCAGGCGGGAACGTCGACCATGTTGGCGAGCATCGCTTCGAGGGCGGCGTGGTCGGGGCCGACGAAGCGGTCGGCGGCGGGCGCCAGGGCCAGCGAGTCGACGAGGACGTCGAACATGGCGCCGGGGGCGGGCGGGAGGTGGCTGCTGCACACCATGGTCGGCTCGATCGCCCGCAGCCGGTCGAGGGCGTGGCTGAAGGCATCGCTGTCGACGTCGTGCACCCAGGCCGAGTCGATGGTGGCCCAGCGCACCTGCCCGGTCCGCAGCTCGTCGGGGTCGATGTCGGCGGCGGACTGGGGGACCGCGGGGAGCAGTGCACCGAAGCAGTCGGAGCTGAACAGGATCCCGGTGCGGTCGTCGACGAAACCGGTGGTGATGGGGTTGTCGTAGACGGGCGGCTTGACGGCGGTCAGCCGGCGGTCGCCGACCGTCACGGACTGGCCGGGGTTGACGAGGTGGACGCGGTCCATCGGCAGCGGCGTCGATGACAGCCCCATGATGCCGACGCCGAGGAACGACGTGATCACCCGCAGGTAGGGATTGGCATCGAGGAGCGTGGCCAGGGAGCCGATGTGGTCGAAGTCGGTGTGGGTGAGCCAGATCCAGCGCAGCTCGCCCGGATCGATCACCGACGTCAGCGCCGACATGAACTCCGCGCCGCCGGCAACGGTGCCGGTGTCGACGAGGACGGGCTCGCTGCCGTGCAGCACGAACGCGTTGATGGCGAGCGAGCCGAGGGCGGGGATGTCGGCGGTCGTTGTGATCACATCGACGCCGGGGGTGGCCGTGAAGCAGGTGGTCATGACCCGGCCTCCTTTTGGGCCTCGGTGGGAGCTGATGCGCCCCGGTGCTCGGCCTCGGCCGCCGCCTTCAGGCGCTCGAGGGTGGTGCGCATGCCTTTGAGCAGGTCCTTGTGGCGGTTGGTGGGCACGTCGAGGATGCGAGCCCACGTCGGGATCCACCGCACCTCGTAGCCCTCGGTCACCGTGGTGCTGCTGTCGCCGCGGGGCTCGAACCGGTAGCGCCACACGGTGGACTCCCGGCCGCCCTCGTCGGTGACGAAAGCGAACTCGTGTCCCGGATCGGCGACCAGCACCCTGCCGTGGCGCGAGTAGCGAATGCGCCGCCCGGGTCCCACCGCGTTGTGCCCCATGAATGTCGTGCCCTCCACGGCGACCGTGACGTCGCCCTCCCAGTCCACGCGCTCGCACTCCGGGCTCCACGCCCCGATGCGGGGCAGGTCGGAGACCATCGCGTACAGCGCGTCGGCGCTGGCTTCGATGTCGAGCTCGACGTGGTCTTCGGTCAACCACCAACGCTGGTTCTTCGGTGCCATCGGACGCTTCCCTCTCTCACGGTGATGTTCCTAAAGCTAATGATCTTAGCTATTGCTGTCAAGAGAATCTTCTGCTACAGTGCGCACTATGCCGTTGATGAGCGAGTTGACCGCCCCCGCAGCAGGCGACCGTCGCGCTCGGCGGCGCCAGGAGACCATCGAAGAGATCCTCGCCATTGCCGATGACGTGATGACCGAGGAGGGCGTCAACGGCCTCAGCCTGTCCCAGGTCGCCCGTCGGCTCGGGGTGAAGCCGCCGTCGATCTACAAGTACTTCGACTCGCTCCTGGCCATCTACGACGCCCTCTTCGAACGTGGCCAGCGAACCCACCTCGAGGTCATGCGCACCGCGATGGCGCGAGCCGAGCCCGGCCTCGATGCGCTCGCCGCTGGCCTCGAGGCCAGCGGCCGTTGGTTGCTCGCCCACCCGGCAACGGGGCAACTGCTGTTCTGGCGCCCCGTCCCCAGCTTCCAGCCGACGCCCGAGGCCATGGCCACCAGCGTCGAGATGGTCCGGCTCCAACGCCAGGCGCTAGCCAACGCCGCCGCGGCAGGTCAACTCGGCGCCGGTGCCGACTCCGACGAGGCGCTCAGGGTCACATCGGTCCTCATCAGCGGCGTCATCGGCCAGGCAATCGCCAACGAGCCCGGCCTCTCCTGGGGCGAGGGCCGCTTCAGCCCGCTACTCCCCAAACTTCTCGGCACACTCGCCGCCCTGTACCCCCCGAAGCCCGCCCGCCGACGATCGTGAGGCGTTGGCGCCAACGCGCGGCCCGGTGATGCGTTCGGCCGTCACCGAAGCGCCGGTGAGCAACACATAACAACGGCGCAGGACTCCAGTCCACCTCGAGTCGTCGAGGCGCACCGAACGCATCTGGCGCCCCTCAGAGCCGGCGATCCGGGATCAACACCATGATCCCGACGTAGTGGAGTGTTTCACGCCGAGCCGACGTGCCTCCAAGCACTTCACGGACCGGTCAGCGGCCCGGCAATCGACGAGCATGTGGCCTGCTGGAGGTCGTCCTGCTCATTGTGTGCCGAGGTGGTGGAGTTGGAGCGTTGGGGCACCTTCGGCTTCTGCGAGGGCGAGGTCGACCACGGCCATGAATCGCCACTCGCCATCGCCGGCCGGGTCGACGAGTTGTTGCGTGATCGCCCAATGGCCGGGTTCCTCGACCAGTGTGAAGTGGGCCGCGGAACGTGCATCGGCATCGATGCCGATGCTTGCGTACTC
>JANPOJ010000179.1:0-1738 GCA_031427935.1 Ilumatobacteraceae bacterium
ATGTTGTTGGCTCTGCTGCCACTGATTCTCGTGACGGTTTGGCGTTCTGGGCGGCGCACTAGCGCCCCGCTACCTGTGGAGTTTCTCGAGGCACACAGGTGGGCGCCAACAACTCCACTGGGCTGAGTCAGTGGCGGCCGGAGTGGCCGAAGCCGCCACCGCGGTCGTCACCGTCGAGCGAGTCGACGACGAGCCAATCGACCTCTTCGACGCGTTGGATCACCAGCTGCGCCAGCCGATCGCCGCGGTTGACGATGAACGGCTGCTGCGGATCGGTGTTCAACAGCACCACCTTGACTTCCCCGCGATAGGCCGAGTCGATCAGGCCGGGTGTGTTGGCCAACGTGAGGCCGTGGTTCAACGCGTTGCCACTGCGCGGCAGCACGAAACCGGCGTAGCCGGCGGGTACGGCGATCGAGAACCCCGTCGGCATCAACAGCCGCCCACCGGCCGGCGGCACCACACCGTGCTCGCGGGCGCGCAGGTCGAGGCCGGCATCGCCCGCGTGAGCGTAGGACGGCAGCGGAAGATCAGGGTCGAGTCGAACGATCGGCACGGCGAGCACAACCTGGGACTCTGCCACACCCAGGTGACGGCTGGCTACGCTCCGGGCGATGGTTACCCCACCGCGTCCACCCAGCGTCGATGCGCTGGCCCGTGTGATGGCCGAGAGCGGCCTGCCACACGCGGTGTGCGTCGAACTGGCACGCGAGGCGGTCGCCGCCGGCCCGGCGAGCTTCGAACGCTCGGCGGCCCTCACCCGCGCCAACCTCTTCGCCCACTCGCTGCTGGGCCCGGTGATCAATGCCACCGGCGTGTTGCTGCACACCAACCTTGGTCGGGCGCCGCTGCAGGTTGCGCATCCACCGACGGCGATGAACCTCGAGTTCGATCTGCAGACCGGTGGCCGAGGTTCCCGGCAGCACGCCGTCGGCAGGTTGCTGGCAATGCTGTGCGGGGCCGAGGCTGCCATCGTCGTCAACAACAACGCGTCGGCAGTGCTGCTGGTGCTCGCGGCCGTTGCCCGCGATCGCCAGGTGGTGGTCAGTCGCGGTGAAAGCGTGGAGATCGGCGGCGGCTTTCGCATCCCCGATGTGATGGAGCAATCGGGTGCGACGTTGGTCGACGTGGGTACGACCAATCGAACCCGCCTGGCCGACTACCGCAAGGCCCTCGGTCGCAAGCACGCCGATGTCGCCGCGATCTTGAAGGTGCACCCCAGCAACTACCGCATCGAGGGCTTCGTCGAGACCACGAGCGTGGCCGAGTTGGCCACACTGGGCGTGCCGGTGATCGCCGACATCGGCAGCGGTCTGATCGATGCCAACTGTCCGTGGATCAGCGGCCCACCGCCTGCGTGGCTGCACGGTGAGCCGGCGGCGCGTCAATCGCTCGACGATGGCGCAGCACTGGTCACCTTCAGCGGCGACAAGCTGTTCGGTGGGCCGCAGGCCGGCATCATCGCCGGGCGGGCCGATCTGGTGGCACAGTGCGCGCAGCACCCGTTGATGCGTGCGCTGCGCCCCGGCGCGCACGTGATGTCGTTGATGCAGCGCACGACGATGGCCTACCTCGACCGCACTGCCACGACCGACATCCCGTTCTGGGCGATGATCTCGGCCACCACCGAAGACCTGCACCTGCGGGCCGGCGAGATCATTGCCGCGGCCGGCGCACCCTCCGTGACCGCGCGTTGATACGCTTCTACTGCTGAAGCGCCGCTGGCGGTGTAGATGCG
>JANPOJ010000180.1:0-5886 GCA_031427935.1 Ilumatobacteraceae bacterium
CAGTAGTCGACCACGAAAGTGCCGCCGAACAGCACGAACATCAGCAACTTGGACCGCAACATCGTGCTGAACACGCCGGCCCGTCCCACTGAATCGAACCACAGGTAGTCGGTGTAGAAGCCGGCGAAGAAGCGGCCGAACAACAGCACGCCGACCACGACCACCGCGACGGCGATGAGGGCAATGCGGCCTTTGTCGGAGAATCGACGGGTCCCCATCGATGGGGCACCACGAGGTGGTAGATCGGAGGGGTTCCGCACGCTGGCGAGACTAGCGGGGAGCTAGCGCAAGCATGCAGCGGCAGCCCTCGTGAGCGGGGGCGCCCGTGTGACCGGTGGGGAACGGCTGACCAGCGGGGACTTCGCCGGCAAGGGCGTTGTCCTCGGCATCGGGGCACGCAGGGCCGTCCGGATCGACCATCCAGCACACCCTGGTTCCCGGCACCACTGCGGCCAGCGCGCCACGGCCGAACGCGGCACGAGCCACATCGTCGAGGTGCTCGTCGATGCGTTGCGTCTTCCACTCGCGGTACAGGCCGCGAACGGTGTTGGCCAGTTCGGTGTTGTCGCCGGCGGCGTCGGCGACGGCGCGCTCCAGACGCTCGCGCAACGGGACGACGATGGTGTCGGTCAATGCCTCGATCGCGGCCTTCGTCGCGCCGACCCGATTGATGTCGGCCCGGTGCTCTTTCGTCGTGCCCTTGTCGATGCTGGCCGCGCCCATGAGTGCCGCCTTCTCGAGTTCGGCCGTGATGGACGCCGCGTATCGCGCCGCCTGCTCGGTCTGCCACGGCAGCATCGTGTCGATCGTGCGCACCGGCTCGTTGCGCCGCAACGCGTGCAAGATCTCGTTCTGCTCGTCGGCAAGCACTCGCTTCAACTTGCGTGCGCAGGCCACGATGATCGGAGTCAGTGATGCGTCGCGTTGCCCGAACAACGTGTCGTCGAGCGCCTCTTCGATCACCGGCGCCTCGGGCGACGCCTGGAACACCGCAAGGTCCTCGATGATCGTCAGGGACACGGTCGCATCGGTGTCGGCCTCATCCTCGGAGTCGTCGGTCTCGTCGGCCTCAGCGTTCTGGGCTCGCTCGACCACGGACTCGGCGCGGGCCGCGCGGAGCCGGGCGAAGAGATCGTCGACCGATGCGTTGGGCGCCTCATCGACCGACTCGTCGTCGTCGTCGCCACCGAACAGGGCGACCACAGGAGCAGCCTTGCGGGCGTCGTCGCGCTCGTCGTGGTCGTGCACCTCGTGGGCGTCGCGCATGAGCAGCACGGTGTTGTCGACGTCGTTGTCGGCAGCGGGCGGGTCGGCGACTTCCACGACCTCGGCAGACTCGTCAACCGTGACCGCCACAACGTCGACCTCAACAACGTCGACCTCGTCGGCCACGACCTCGTCGGTGGCGACTTCGTCGGTCGCTACCGGATCAACGACGGTGATCGCGATCGGTGACTGCTCGGGTTCGTCGGTCGGTCGCTGGTTCGGGACCATCAGCGGCACGGGCCCGGTGGTCGGGGCCAGGTTGACGTACTCGCTCGGCTCGCCCAAGGGGGTCAGCTCGGCCATCACATCGACGGCGACGAGGCGTGACCGTTCGAAGGCCTGCAACAGACGATCTCGACCGTGCATCAGTTGCTCGATCTGCTGGCGAGCCAGTTCGCGGCGGCGAGCCAATTCGCTGAGCACTCGCTCGCGGTAGGCGCGGGCCTCGTTGACCATCTCGCGGCCCTGCTGCTTGGCCATCACCAGTTCGGACTCGGCATCCGCCGACGCGTCCTGACGGCGGCGCGCCGCCTCGACCTCGGCCTCTTCACGCAGACGTTGGGCCTCGTCGGTGGCCTCGCGCAACATCCGTGAGGCGCCGTCCTCCGAGCGGATCTTGATCTGCGACGCGGCCTCGCGGGCCGTCTGCAAGATGCGCGCCGCTTCTTCACCGAGCATGCGGGTGACGACTTCTTCGTCGAGAGCGACAACCGAGTTGGCCGAGCCACGTTGTGCGGTGCGCAGTTCGCGTTCGAGGAACTTCTCACGCTCTTGCAGGCGGGCCATCTCGGCAGCAACCATCCGAAGCAGGTCGCGCACCTCGGACTGGTCGTAGCCGCGTCGTGACGTCGAGAACGCCGCCGACGCGACGGCATCGGGCGACGAAGGATCAGGACGTGAAAACGAAAGTGCCATTGAGCGCAAGCGTAGGTCGGGGGGCCACTGATTTCGTGGCAATCGCTTGACGCGACGCGGTGGCTCCGCTACGGAGTGGAATCATCAGGCGCCGGCACCGTGGCCGGCGCAGTGGTCGTTTCGTCGAGAGGCTGATCGGGCGGAGCGTCTCCGCCGATGCGCTGGAGCGCCGCCAACGCTTCGTCGAGGGTGGCCACCGGGATGATCTCGACGTCGTCACCGACCACTTTGCGGGCCTTGGCGATGTCGTCGGGGCCTTGAGCGGTGGGGACCAGGAAGTACTTCGCACCGGACTGCAAGACGGCCGAAGCCTTCGACGACAACCCGCCAATCGGGCCGACCACTGCGTTGATGTTGATCGTGCCCGTCACGGCGACCCGCTTGCCACCCAGCAGGTCACCTTTCGACAGCTGATCGATCAGTGTCAACGTGAACGCCAAGCCGGCGGACGGCCCGCCGATCGACTCGGTGTCGATCGTGATCGACACGTCAGCAGGCAAGTTGACGGTTGCGGTGTCGCTCGGCAGGAAGCCGATGATGGTGCGCTGCGGCTCTTCGGGTGCCGCGATCAGTTCGATCTCGCCGCTGCCGGGCTTGCCGTCTCGCTCGTACTCGATCTGCACCTTGTCGCCCGGCTTGTGCTTGGCCAGGATGGGCGCCAGGTCGTCGACGACCTTCAGCGACGTGCCGTCGACCTTCAGCAACGTGTCGCCGGGATCGAGCAGCTTGTCGGAGGGCGCGTACTCGACGCACTTGCGACCGTCGGCACTGCCCTTCAGGCACACGAGCTCGTCGATCACCACCTCGCCGGGTGTCAGCGTCGCTCCCAGACCCAGCCGGTGCAGCGCTACATATTCAGCGGTCTGTTTGGCGGTGCGCATGTCGCGCTGTCCCCGAGTGGTTTGCTGTTGCGGCGTCTCGGTGGCGAACAGATCGGAATAGCTCTTCGGGTCGACGGCCGGGTTCTCCCGCCCGACCCACCACTCCAGCATGCTGAGCTCGGGGTTGCGAACGGTGACGAACAACACTTGGCCGGTGCTGCTGTAGGTGGTCGGCCCCTCGATCGACAAGCGGGGCTCCACGGCTTGCGCGTCGGCCGGCACGATCGCGAACTGCACCTCCTCCTCCGGACCCTTCTTCGTGCACACGTTCGACGCGTCTCGCGTTTGGCAGTCGCGCTTGCGCGCCACGAGGGTGCTCGGAAGCACGGCGGCAACCGAGACGGCGCCGACGGCCAGGAAGCCCACAAGGGCGAGCGGGATGGCCCAGGAGAGCTGGCGGTGGCTCGGCGCACGCACCTCCGCACCTGGCTCCATTACCATTGATTGTTGCGTGTCGACCAGGGAACTCACCATCGCTACTGCTTGGATTGCCGTCCTTGCCATTGTGGCACTCGTTGCGGCAGGTTGGCGCAAGCCTGCCAGAGCCACGGCCAATCCGGCACGCGCCCTGCGCCCCCGACGCGCACGGGTTGGCCTGCCGGTCGCCGAGATCGAGGTGCCGCTGCACCGCCGCATCGAGTGGTGGAGGAAGATCTGGGCCCTGGCCGCCGGGAGCACGACGGCGGTGATCACCGGGATCATTGCCGCCACCCTGGTCGGCTTCGGCGCATCGTGGATCGTGATCACGCTGTCGCACATGCTCAAGAAATGACGCTCACGAAGTGACATCGCGATGGAGGGAGATCGCCGTCGCCGGCCACACCGGCGACGCTGCCGCCGCGCGCGGAGCCCTGACCGACGACGACCCTGTCGCCCGAGAGCTAGCGCTCGGTGCAACGTTGCGCCTGGGGCTGTTGACCGATGCTGATCTGCGCGCCGCGCTGGCCGACCCGACCCCATCGGTGCGCCGACGTGCAGCGATGCTCGCCGGGCAACGTCGCGGCGTGTCGCTGCGAGCTGCCCTCGACGACCCCGATGTCACCGTCGTCGAAGCCGCAGCGTGGGCCTGTGGCGAGCAGGAAGTGGTCGCCGACGATGTGCTCGTTGCGCTGATCGATCTCGGCGTGACCTCCAGCGACGCGCTGGTACGCGAGGCGTGCGCGGCGGCGCTCGGCTCGATCGGTGACCCGCGCGGGCTGCCCACCATCTTGCACGCGTGCACCGACAAGCCGGCCGTGCGCCGCCGGGCGGTACTGGCGCTCGCGCCGTTCGATGGCGATGAGGTCGACGCCGCCCTCCAGGCCGCGTTGGCCGATCGTGACTGGCAGGTGCGCCAAGCCGCCGAAGACGTGTTGCGCGCCGCCAACGGCTGAAGATCGAGTCTCACCAAACGCCGCGCCAACCGCACCGACGTGCCATCGGTCGACGATCACGGCCAGATGGAGCTGCAGCTCTTCTTCGAGCGGGCCTGATCAGGCACCTTCAGGACGACGTGCGTACTTTCGATGCGCCCAGGTCGCGCTGAACCGACACACTTCCCCGATCGAGCCCGTCGGGCTACAGGTCGTATCGGTACACGTTGGTGTCTCGGGGCGAGAAGCCGATGCGTTGGTAGAGGCGGTTGGCCGCCACCCGTGATGGCCTGCTGGTCAGGCTGACCGCCTTGGCGCCGTTGGCGCGCGCAAGATCGAGCGCGGCATGGTTCAGTGCCTCGCCGACACCGTGCCCTCGCGCTGCTTCGTCGACGACGACGTCTTCGATCCACGCCTTCAAACCGGTTGCGATTCGATACAGCACGAGGGTCAGGCTGCCGACGATCGCGCCATCCACGCGAGCGATGAACATGGTGTTGCCGGCGCCAAGGATCGTGGCCAACTCCGCTGCGTCGGGCGGGGCGGCCGACGAGAGTTGAGGAAGGAGCCGGGCCAGGGCCTCGACCACCTCGGCGGTCGGTTGATCGACGATCTCGATGGTCGCAGTCACAGTTCGCCAACTGTAGACAACCGACGCCCGACCGGTCCTCACGACCTCGCCCAAGCAGCACAACGGCGCTGAGTCATGCTCGACGCCCTGCCGGAGCAGGTCGTGCTACCGGGTCAAGCGATCGCGGCATCGGGGCATCAGACGCGTGATGCCTGACTCGGTCGCGCGATAGCCACTCAGTAGGCCACCGAGTCGTACCTCGGTAGTGTTGTGGGCAATGGACCACGTTCGCTGGATGGCCCAACCGACTCTGCAACGACCGACGATCATCGCCGCGTTCACGGGCTGGAACGATGCGGGCGACGCAGCCAGCAACAGCGTGCGGCATCTGATCGAAGCATGGAACGCACAGCCCCTCGCCGAGATCGACCCGGAGGAGTTCACCGACTTCGCGACAGTTCGCCCGCACGTGCGGCTGAGCGCGGGGATGACCCGTTCGATCGTGTGGCCGACGGTCGGCTTGTGGAGCGCGTCGACGCCGGGAGGCGATGTCATCTTGGTGCTCGGCCCAGAACCGGCGCTTCGTTGGCGGTTGTTCGGCGAGCAGATCGTTGCCGCCGCACAGCGATTCGGGGCGTCGATGCTGCTGACCCTCGGCGCGTTGCTGGCCGATGTTCCGCACTCCCGACCGGTGCAGTTGATGGGGACGGCTACCGACCAGACGATGATCGATCGCTTCGATCTCCAGCGGTCGCGCTACGAGGGGCCCACCGGCATCGTCGGCGTGCTGCACGACGAGTTCCGGACGTCGGGAATCGCGTCGTGCTCGCTGTGGGCCGCGGTCCCCCACTACCTGCCCGGCACACCGTCGCCGAAGGCGGCGCTGGCGCTCGTCGAGCAC
>JANPOJ010000181.1:0-2481 GCA_031427935.1 Ilumatobacteraceae bacterium
GGCACGAGCTCGACGATCGACCTGACCGCCACAGATCGCGCCCGCGTCGACGAAACCGTCCACCTCGATCAGGTGACCATCCGCTTGGTGTGACGCCCGGTTGCAGCGACGAGCGCACCGTGCTGTCATCTCCCACCAGTGCTGGCGACGTGGTCGGGCGCGATTTCAGAAACCCCAGGCGTATTCCCGCGCCCAACCAGGGTCGTTGGGCGCGATTTCGGCTGTCCCGGGCGTGATATCGCGCCCGACTCCTACAAGCTCGCGTGCTGGCTCGCCCGGAACGGAGGTGTTTAGCAGGTGGCCTTCGGTGGGGTCTTGATCACGAGGCCTGGGAAGAACCCGCTGTAGCCCTTGGTGGTGGCGTTGGCTGCGTCGAGCGCCTCGACGGTCGTGTCGAGTTTCTTGGCAACCTTCACGCGGGACGTGTCCTCCGCGAGGATGGTGTATTCGCCCGGTGCGCACGCCGGCTGACCGCCCTTGATCGTCGTGGTCGGCGCGCTCGGCGTGGTGCCCGATGCTGTGGTGCCCGATGTGTCGGGTGCGGTGCCCGGCTCGGTCCAGCCCGGTGGGATCTTGATGGTGGCCCCGACGGCGGGGAACTCGGGGACCTGGTTGCCAACGAGCGTCCACCCGTTGATGGAGAGCAGGTCGGTGAAGGCGACCTTGTAGGTCTTGGCGATGTTGGCTGGATAGTCACCGGCGGCGATCACGTAGCTGCCTTCCTCGGCGTGAACCGTGCCTGGTGTTCCGGTTCCCGCAACCAGCGTGGTGGACGGGAGAGTGGTCGGCGTTTGCGTGACCGTCACGTAGTTCGTCGAGGTCAGGCCGAGCACGGTCTGGTCGGGCGACGAGCCGGTTGCGGCGCCGCACGAAGCCAAGACCGCAGCTGAGAGCCCCACCAGCAACAGGTTCGATTTCATGCGACCAGCCTACGCTGTGCCGTTACGCGAGTGGTCGCGCTGTGGGAGCAATGGGTGTGGGAAGTTGGGTCTCACCCATCAGCCAAGCGTCGACACCAGCGGCGCACGACCGCCCTTCGGCGATCGCCCACACGATCAGGCTCTGGCCCCGACCCATGTCGCCAGCCACGAACACGCCGGGTACGGAGGTCATGTAGCGCCCGTCACGAGCCACGTTGCCGCGCTCGTCGAACGACACGCCGAGCATGTCGAGCCAGGTGCCCTTGTCGGGCCCGAGGAAGCCCATGGCCAAGAACACGAAGTCGGCGGGAAGTTCGCGCTCGCTGCCTTCGATCTTCTGGAAGCGACCGTCGACCATCTCCACCTCGTGCAGCAGTAGGGCACGCACCCGACCGTTGCCATCGTCGACGAACCGCTCGGTGTTGACGCTGTAGAGACGATCACCACCCTCCTCGTGCGCCGACGACACCCGATACACCAGGCTCCATTGCGGCCAAGGATTGCTGTCGGCGCGCAAGTCCGGGGGACGCGGCATGATCTCCAACTGGGTCACATTGGCGGCGCCCTGGCGGTGGGCGGTGCCGAGGCAGTCGGCCCCGGTGTCGCCGCCGCCGATGATCACGACGTGCTTGCCATGCACATCGATCGGCGACACGTCGATGTCACCCTCCTGCACGCGGTTGGCAAGCGGCAGGTACTCCATCGCCTGGTGGATGCCGCTCAGCTCACGACCGGGGATCGGAAGATCGCGTGCGGCCGTTGCGCCACAGGCCAGCACGATCGCGTCGTACGAAGCGAGCAGCACCTCGATGTCGATACCATCGCCGACCGTCGCGTTGGTGCGGAACTCGGTGCCCTCCGCCTCCATCTGGGCGATGCGTCGGGTGAGGTGACGCTTCTCCATCTTGAACTCGGGGATGCCATACCGCAGCAGCCCGCCGATGCGGTCGGCACGCTCGAGCACGACGGTCTCATGGCCGGCGCGCGTCAGTTGCTGCGCCGCTGCCAACCCGGACGGGCCCGAGCCGATCACGACGATCCGCTTGCCGGTCTTGACGCTCGGCAACTGCGGCTCGACCCAGCCCTCGTCCCATGCGCGGTCGATGATCTCGACCTCGACCTGCTTGATCGTGACCGGGTCGGCGTTGATGCCGAGCACACATGCCGCCTCGCACGGGGCTGGGCACAACCGACCGGTGAACTCGGGAAAGTTGTTGGTGGCGTGCAGCCGATCGATCGCGTCGCGCCAATGCTCGCGATAGACGAGGTCGTTCCAGTCGGGGATCAGGTTCCCGAGCGGGCAGCCGTTGTTGCAGAACGGGATGCCGCAGTCCATGCAACGCCCGGCCTGGGTCTGCACCTTGTCGAGCGCGAAGTCGTTGTAGACCTCTTTCCAATCGCGCAGCCGAACCGGTACGTCACGACGCGAAGGCATCTCCCGCTGCCACTTCAGAAAACCAGTGACCTCACCCACGAGCCGCCTCCATGATCCGATCCGACGTCTGCTGCTCGTCGAGGCCATCCGCGGCGGCCTGCTTCATCACGGCCAAGACCCTGGAGT
>JANPOJ010000182.1:0-15831 GCA_031427935.1 Ilumatobacteraceae bacterium
TGCGAGCTGGCCAGCTCGCCGGGGACCTGGCCCGAGCCCCAGTCGGGGGTGGCCTTCGCCGAGTTGGCGTCGGAGGTGAAGGCGACGAACTGGCCGTCATCGGAGACCGATGGCTCGCGCTGGCCGAGGTAGTGATAGGTGGTGTTGGGCGCCGAGGTCGGTGTTCCCGCGACGGGGAGTGCGTGCCCGGGCTGGCCGACCGACTTGGTGAGATCGACCACGATCACGCCGACCATGTCGATCTGGGCGGCGTCGAACTGATGGGTGTAGGCGATCACGGACCCGGCTCCGGAGATCGCGGGTGGGTACCGCGGGTCGACGTCATCAGATGCAGCGGCGTCGTCGCCGCGGAAGGCATTGGTGGAGATCAATTCCCAGCCGTTGAGCGACCCGCCGCAGGTCGGCAGCTCCATGCGGTAGACGTCCCAGCGATCACCGGTGTCGTCGTCGCGGAACAGATCGAGTGGCATCTCGGTGAGGAAAGCGACAGAACAACCGTCGCCGCTGATCACCGGGAAGGTGCTGTTGCCGGCGCGTACCCCGGGCTGCGGTTGGGTCAATTCGACCTCACCACCGTTCGAGCGGTCCCGCAGCCAGATCGTGCTGGCGCGCTCGTCGCCCTCGGTGGTCGAAGGACCTGCGAACACCACGTACCGGCCGTCGCTGGACACTGACGGATTCGTGCCGGCCTGGGACTCGATGGCGACCGTTGGCCCCTGGGCGAGGCCCGTGGGCAGACCGCCCTGGGCAGCCGCCTGGGTGATGCCGAGCGCGGCAAGCGAGGCGCTCGCAGCGGCTGCAAGCAGCCAGCGACCAATCACCCGTCTACCCGTCATCGTGTTCCGTACCACTCCCGTCGGCGCAAGCCTTCTGTAGATGCTAGGTCCGCTCCAGGAAATACCTGTTCAAGCAGACCAAGATCCCGTACAGAGAGTGATCGGCAGAAATTGCGGAGATCTTGAGTCCGGCGCGTTCTGCGGCTGCTGCGGTCTGCTCGCCGATCGCCACGACGACCGGTGGGGCGTGCCGCCCGAACACCTCGACCCATGCACGGGCGGCTGAACCGCTCGCAAAGAGTACGGCGTCTGCGGCCAGCGCAGCGAGTCGTTGTTCGGGTGTGGGAGAGGCCGAGACCGTGCGGTACGGGCTGATGGCAACCACGTCCCACCTGGCAGCGCGCAACCCGGCGACCATCGTGGGTGCGGCATCGGCGGCCTGCACCACCGCTATCCGGCCGGGGCCGGGTGGGAAGACGTCGAGGAGCCCGACCGCGCTCTGGGTGGTGGCGACGAGGTCGCAGCGCGGCAACGCGTCTGCCGTGGTCGCGCCGACCGCTGCCAGCTTTGGTGTGACCGCCCCGGGCCCCACCAGTGAGGAGACCCGCTGGGCGCCGTTCGGCGAGGTGACGACGATCCAGTCGAGACCTGTGAGGTCGAGTGACTGCAGCTCGGCCATTCCCTCCGGTTCGTCGACGACGTTGATCAGTGGCACGAGCACGGGAATTGCATCGAACGAGCTGACGAGGTCGGCCAGGGCGGCAGATTGCTCGGACGAGCGGGTGATGACGATCGTGCGGCCGGCCAGCGAGTTCATCGCAGCCGGTCGCGCATCGAGCGGGCCAGCGCGGCACCGGCTGCGATTGCACGATCGTGCACGGGTGGCATGGTGACGCACTCGATCGAGTGTTGGGATCCGTCAGCAGCAGCAAGGAACCCGGTCAGCACGCCGTCGCTGGCGTGAGCCCCGACCGGTAGCGAGCAGCCGCTCCCGAGCTCGGCCAGAAAGGCCCGCTCGACCTCGACGGCACGTCGGCTGGACTCGTGGTCAATGCTGGCCAGGGTCGTCAACATCTCGATGTCATCGGCGCGGCACTCGATGGCGACGCAGCCCTGCCCCGGGCTCGGAACGAACGAGTCGGGTGGCAGGTACTCGGCGATCTCGTGCATCAGCCCGAGGATCTCCAGCGCCGCGGCGGCCATCACGATCGCTCCGCCAGGCGGCACCTTGCCGAGGCGGGTGTGGATGTTGCCGCGCAACTCGAGGAACTGCAGATCAGGTCGAGCGACGGCCAACTGGGCGCGGCGTCGCACGGACCCGGTCGCGACCTGTGCACCGGTCGGCAGGTCGGCCAGCGTCGCCCCGATCATCACGTCGCGTGCGTCGCGCCGTTGGCAGAACGCGCCGAGCCGCAAACCGTCGGCGGTCACCGACGGCAGGTCTTTCGCCGAGTGCGCAGCCAGGTCGGCGTCGCCGCGCAGCACGGCCTGCTGCACTTCCTTGGTGAACACGCCCTGCCCGCCGATGGTGTGCAGCGGAACATCGGCGGTCTGCGTGCGATCGCCGAGTGTCTCGACGAAGACCAGCTCGACGGCTCGCCCGGGATGCGCAGCCATCAGGGCATCGGCGACCGCCTGCGCCTGCGTTCGGGCCTGGGGACTGCCACGCGTGGCCACTCGAATCGGCCGGTCGCCGGGCATGGGTCTCAGCCGAGGTCGAACAGGTCGCGGACGGTCGCGGCGTTCCGCTCGCCCTGCGGCGTGCCGGCGTCGTCCTTGAGCTTCACCGATGGGGTGTGCAACAACTTGGCGATGATCCCCTTGGTCACTGCCTCGAGTGCAGCACGCTGCGCGTCGTCGAGGGATGCAAGGCGGGCGGAGAAGCGCTCGATCTCGGATTGCCGAACAGCTTCGGCGCGCTGGCGCAGTTGGGCGACAAGCGGTGCGGCCTGTCGCGCTGTGGACTCGACCGCGAACCGTTCGACTTCCTCGGAGACGATGTCGTTGACCAGCAACGCCTCCTCGGCGCGCAGCAGCAGGGCGCGGCCCGCCCAGTCGCGGAGGTCGTCGAGGTTGAGCAACGTCACCCCGGCGAGTTGGGTGACCTCGGGTGCGATGTCGCGGGGCACCGCAATGTCGACGATCAGCAGCGGCGCGCTCGATCGAACGCGCGACGACTCGAGGAGGTGGAAGTCGATCAAGGTGCTGCCGGCGCCCGTGCAGGTCAGCACGACGTCGGCCTCGGCCAACGCCGAAGGCAGATCGCTGAACGGCACCACGCGGCCACCGATGCGGGCGGCGAGTTGCTCGGCGCGCGACGCAGTTCGGTTGGCGACCACGATGTCGTTGGCGCCGGCATGCACGAGGGCGGCGGCGATCCCCTCGCCCATCTCGCCGGCACCGATCACGAGCACGCGTCGACCGACGAGCGAGCCGAGCCGCTCTGTCGCCATCTCGACCGCGGCGTAGCTGACCGAAGTGGTGCCGCGGCCGATCGACGTCTCGGTGCGAGCGCGCTTGCCGGTCTCGATCGCGTGGCGGAACAGCAGGTTGAGCGTGGCCTTCGTGCCACCTTCTTCCTGCGCCAGTTCCCACGCCGAACGCACCTGGCCGAGGATCTCACTCTCGCCGAGCACCGCCGAGTCGAGCCCGGCGGCGACCTCGAACAGATGGGTGACGGCAGCGTCGTCGTGCTGGCTGTACAGGTGAGGATGCAGGTCGTCGGCAGCAAGGCCGGCGAGATCACAGAGGAAGTCGCGGATGTCCGCGTACGCGCCGTGGAACCGTTCGGCGACCGCATAGATCTCGGTGCGGTTGCAGGTGCTGAGCACCACCGCTTCGCGAATGTTGTGCCGGCTGACGAGCCCGGCGATCGCCTTGCCCTGCGCATCGGCGGGGATGGCGAGCCGTTCCAGCAACGCCAGCGGGCCGGTGCGATGGTTGACGCCGATCACCACGATGGACATCGCGGCCGCCTACGCGCTCGCCGGTCGTGCGGTGCCGACGGCATGGATGGCCCCGCCGGCGCGGCGTTGCTCGTGATAGCTGAGGATCTGCAGCTCGACGGCGAGGTCGACCTTGCGCACCTCGATCGCCCGCGGTACGGCCAGCACGACCGGCGCAAAGTTCAAAATGCTGGTGACTCCGGCGCGGACCAGTCGATCTGCTGCATCTTGGGCTGCACTGGCCGGGGTGGCCACGACGCCGATGCTGACGCGCTTGGTCTGCACGATCTGGGGAAGCTCGTCGATGTGGCGAACGCGCACGCCGCTGAGTACCGAGCCGACCTTGCCGTCGTCGATGTCGACGATGCCGGCGACCGGAAAGCCGCGCTCACCGAAACCGCCATAGCCGGCGAGGGCTTGGCCCAGGTTGCCGGCGCCGACGATGACGACCGGCCAGTCGTGCGTGAGGCCGAGCTCACGACGGATCTGGTACACGAGATAGGCGACCTCGTACCCGACGCCGCGGGTGCCGTAGCTGCCGAGGTAGCTGAGGTCCTTGCGCACCTTGGCCGCGTTGACGCCGCCCAATTCGGCGAGCCGCTCCGAGGAGATGCTGTCGACCCCCTCGTCTCCCTGCTCGGTGAGGATCCGCAGGTACACGGGGAGCCGGGCAACGGTCGCATCGGGGATGCGTCGACGAGCGCGTTCGGGAGCCATAGCTGGAACAAACGTTAGGCACTCGTGCACACGTTCACAAAGCAGCAGGGCGTCGCGGGCAGAACTTTTACCGAACTTTTCCCTCGCGCCGCCCGCCCCGCTACCGTCGAACAGCGATGAACGCCGCTCTGGCCGCCTCCGCGACCCTGGTCGCAATCGGCTTCGCGTTGAGCACCTTCGATCGGTGGTCGCGCAGGCGGCGACCGCATGACATGGCGTGGTCCGTGTCGTTGGCATTGTTCGCCCTGGGCGCCGGGGCATTGTGGTGGGCAGCCGTGCGCGGCTGGAGCCTGGCAACGTTCCGGCTCTTCTACCTGGCGGGTGCCGTGCTGAACGTTCCGTGGCTGGCGCTCGGCACGGTCTACCTGCTCGCCGGTCGGGCGATCGGCGATCGCGTGCGCTGGTGGCTGGTGTTGCTCAGCGGTCTCAGCACAGGTGTCGTGCTGTTCGCCCCAACCCGTACCGGCGTGACGGGCACCGATCTACCGACAGGCAAAGACGTGTTCGGCGTGGCCCCGCGCGTGCTCGCCGCGGTCGGGTCTGGCGTGGCCGCGTTGGTGATCGTCGCAGGAGCGCTGTGGAGCGCGTACCGCTTGGCTCGGCGGCGCGAGCCTGCGCTGCCGGGTGTGCGCCGCGGCGGGGCATCCCCCGGCCAACTCGTCGTCGGCAACCTGCTGATCGCAGTCGGCACGATCGTGCTGTCGGCCAGCGGCACCCTGGCCGGGCGGATGGGCAAGAACACGGCCTTCTCGGTCACGCTGCTGATCGGGATCGCCGTATTGTTCGGCGGATTCCTGGTGGCGTCGACCATGCGCCGCCAACCGGTCGTCTCGCTACGTCAGCGAGCGGCGTAGCAACTTGCCACTGACGTTGCGCGGCAACTGATCGACGAAGAGGACCTTCGAGGGGCTCTTGTAGCGGGCGAGGTGCTCGCTGCACCATGCGATCAAGGTGTCTTCGTCGACCGACTTGCCTTCGCGGACCACGACCCATGCCTTCACTGCCTCGCCGGTGTGCGGGTGCGGCACTCCCGCGACACCGACCTCGGCGACGGCTGGATGTTCGGCGATCACGCTCTCGACTTCAGCGGGATACACGTTGAAGCCGCTGACGATGATGAGATCCTTGGCTCGGTCGACGAGGTACAGATAGCCGTCGTCGTCGGTCACGGCGATGTCGCCGGTGCGGAGCCAACCGTCGTCGGTCAAGACGCGGGCGGTCTGCTGCGGATCATCCAGATAGCCGAGGAACACGTTGGGTCCCTTCACCCAGATCTCGCCGGCATCGCCCTGCAGCACGTCGTCGCCGTCTTCGTCGACGAGGCGAACGGTCATGCCGTCCAGCACCTTGCCCACCGACCCGACCTTGGTGGGCAACCCTGCGGAGCTCGTGATCACCGGCGAGGCCTCGGTGAGCCCGTAGCCCTCGGCCAGTTGGAGCCCGAACCGTTCCTGTAGCCGACGAATGGCCTCTTCGGGCATCTTCGCCGCGCCGGTGAGGGCCAGGCGAACCGTCGCGAAGCTGTCGGCCGGTGCGCCGTCGAAGTGGCTGAACGTCAGCCACAGCGGCGGGGCGCCAGGGATCACCGTCACCCCGCGCTCACGGATCGTGTCGAGCGCCGTCGAAGGATCGAATCGCTGCACCAGCACGATCGTCGCGCCGACGGACAGGCTGAGGCCCAACATGACGTTGAGACCGAAGATGTGGAACATCGGCAGCACGCCGTACACGACGTCGTCGGAGTTGATGCGGGCCGCGGCCGAGCGGCCCTGATCGATGTTGGCGAGCAGGTTGCCGTGGCTGAGCATGGCCGCGCGTGGCGACCCGGCCGTTCCACTGGTGAAGATCAACGCCGCCAGCGCGTCGACCTCGACCTCGACCACGCCGAGCGGGTCGGCGGCGCCGAGATCGTCGAAGCTCACTGCGCCGTCGATGCTTCCCGGTTCGACGGCGATGACGGTGCGCACCGAACGTGCCGCCTCGACTCCGATGCCGTTCCACGCCGGGGTTGCTGCCGGCTCGATCACGACGGCGCGGGCGCCGACGGTGACGATCTGCTGCTCGATCTCGGGCGACGGGCTCTGCGGGTTCATCGGTACGACGACCGCGCCCAACCCGAGCACGGCGAGGTAGGTCTCGACGAAGCAGGTGCCGTTGCCACACAACAGCGCGACACGATCGTCGGCACCGATGCCGAGCTTGGCCAATCCTCCACGGACGCGGGCCACTCGATCGTTCAGCTCGCCGTACGTCGTTTCGATGCCGCGGTTGATGATCGCGACGTGATCGGCTTCGTGTCCGTCGATGATGTGAGCAAGGTTCATCGCGGTCCGGCTGCGATCTACAGACGAAGCAGCGAGATCACGCCTGCTGTGAGGATCAACAGCAGCAGGAGGGCCAGGGTGAGCGTGGTCGCCGGACGCATGGCGCCAACCTAGCGGGCACGCATCGTGACGGGGCTGGTCATGCCCGGCGACGGCCCGTCGATCAGCGGGGTCAACGTGACCTGGTCGCCGGCACCGATCCCGAGATCCATCGCCGCCGAGCGCTGATCGAGCACCAGCGCGAGCATGCCGCAGCTGTCGATCACCAGGCCGACCGCGCCAGTGGACACATCGGCGAAGGTGTGCTGGCGAGTGGCGACGCGTTGCGATTCGCCGAACGCCACCTGCACCTGCGGCCCCCAATCGGCGATCTCGTCGGGACCGATGTTGAGCTGGCAGTTGCCGAAGTGGTCGACCCACAGCACCTCACCGACCAGCCCCTCGGGCTCCTGACGCGAGAGCGGGACCATGCCGGGCAACAGCGCGTCGGCATCGATCATCTCGCCGAGCTCGGTGAGGTCGACGCCGTTGCACAGGTGGCCGACCACCGGGGCGAAGATGTCGCGACCGGCGAAGGTGGCACCGTGGGACTGCAGGTGGTACTCGTCGTTGGTCAAGATCACCGCACGCCCCGCGCCGCCGGCCATCGCCACCGCCGGGGCCAGCAGACCGTTGTCGGGCCCGACGAACACACCCTCGCCGTCGGCGACCTCGATCGCGATCGCCTTGCGACTGCCGCCCACGCCCGGGTCGACCACCGCGAGGACCACCCCGCTCGGGAGGTACGAAACGCAGCGGGCCAACGCCAGGCTGCCGGCACGCACATCGAACGGTGCGATCTGATGGGACAGGTCGATCGTCTGGGCGTGCGGCGCGATGTCGCGGATGACCGCCTTGACCACACCGACGAACTCGTCGACCAAGCCATAGTCGGTCAACAGCGAGACGGTGTCGTAGTGGCGGCCCATGGGTGATCAACATAGCGAGGCACACCGAGCCGTCACGTTCGATCGGCACATTCGACCGGCCGCCAAAAATCGACAAGGGCCGATGCCAACCCCCCGATGGCACCAGCCCTGTCGGCGCATCCTTGCGGATGCGACTCCGTGTGAGATTCACGCGGCGGTCGTTTGACCTGGATGAAAGGTTAGACACAGCAAGGCCGCTGAGAAAAGAGTCACACCAAGAAATTTGGGGCTTGCGTGGCGTGGCGAGCGCTCTTCGTGAGATCGGCTCCGTCGTTGAGGCGAAGTGCGTACTTTCGATGAGGGACGTCCTGCGTCGAAAGTACGCACTTCCTCGCTCAGTGGGGTTTGCCGAGCTCTTGACTTCGCTCGGTCGCCGCCAGCACGGCTTCCAGCAGAGCCGAGCGCGTGCCGTGCTCTTCGAGCACGCGCAACCCGGCGGCGGTCGTGCCACCCGGTGAGGTCACCATCGCTCGCAGCGCAACCGGGTCGCCGTATTCGTCGAGCATCGCCGCCGAACCCACGAACAGCTGGCGCACCAACGCGTCGGCGACCGGCCGGGTCAACCCGGCGAGCACGCCGGCGTCGATCAATGCCTCGGCGACCAGGAACAGGTACGCAGGCCCGCTGCCGACCAAGCCAGTGACGGCGTCGAGCAAGGGCTCCGCGACGCGCACGACCGTGCCGACCACACCGAGGATCCCTTCCGCCCACTCGAGATCGTCGTCGGTGGCGAACGCGCCGCCACACATCGCCGCGGCCCCCTTGCCCAACAGCGCCGGGGTGTTGGGAATCGAGCGCACCACGGCGACGCCGGTGCCGCACGCCTGTTGCAAGGTGTCGATCGAGACCCCGGCCGCGATCGACAGCACGCGCTGTGCCCCGGCCGTAGCAGCGGCGGTTGCCGCGGCGGAGGCGTCGTACGGCTTGACGGCGATCAACGCTGCGTCGCACGGCGGAACCGTGGCGGCGATGGTCACGCCCGGGAACATCTCGGTCAGCGCATCGCGTCGCGCCTCGACGACCTCGATGACGGCGAGATCCGCGGGGGCCCAGCCGCCCGAAACGAGCCCACCGACCAGTGCCGCACCCATGTTTCCCCCGCCGACCACGGCCAATCGGTAGTTGGTCATGGTCGCAGGCTAATCACATGGCGCCGAAACGGATGGCGCTGCGACATTCCCCGAAGAGCGCCATCCGTCCGGCACTCACAGGGATGCACAGTCAAGTTGCCGCTGCGGAAATGTGCGTCGAGATGTTCAGCCGGCGAAGTGGCTGGCGAACCCGAGGCGGATCATCGCCGGGAAGGTCTGCTCGGCGTAGGCGTAGATCGAACCGACGACACGGTCGACCTCGTCGGCACACACGGCGACGAGCGGCAGCTCCCCGCGGAGGAACAAGGCATCCTCGACGCCGATCGCGAAGTGCGCGCCGATCAACTTCTCGTTGCGGCGCAGCGCCAACTCGTACACCTGGGCGATGTTCTCCTGGGGTGCCGGCATGACATACGCCTCGTAGCGCAGCGTGCGTTGCCCGAGTGTGAGCCACACGGTGATGTGCTCTTTCTCGTCGCCTCGCAGTCGCACGTACCAGCGCAGCGGATCGCCATCAGCGTGGTCGACGGCTTCCACCGCTGGGTTGGCCGCCGCCAGTTCTGCCAGCCAGTGGTCGATCTGTACGGCAAGCGCCGACACCGCAATGTCGTCGTGCGCATCGCTCACGCGCAGGCCACCAGCTCGCGCACGGTGAGGTCGGCATAGACACGACGCAGCCGCGCTGCGGCGAACCCCCACGTGTACTGCCGTGCCCGCAGCGCGCCGCGCCGGCCCATCTGCGCCGCCTGCTGGGGATGATCGAGGATCTCGCCGATGTACTTCGCGTACAGCCTTGGGTCGCGCTCGGGCACCAAGAAACCGGTGGAGCCGTGGTCGACCAGCGTCAGCAGCCCGCCCACGCCACTGGCGACCACGGGGATGCCGCATGCCGACGCCTCGAGCGCGACCAGACCGAAGCTCTCGCTGCGGCTCGGCACCAGCACGACGTCGGCGGCCCGGTAGTAGGTGCTGAGGATGTGATGCGGCTGGGGTTCGACGAAGCGCACCTGACCCTCCACCCCGAGCTCGGTGATCAGGGCCTGCACGCGCTGCATCTCCACGCCGCCCTCGACGCCGCTGGCGCCACCGACGATCAGCAGCAGCGCATCCGGCCGGCGCAGCTCGGCGAGCGCCCGTACGGCGACGTCGGGGCCCTTCAGCGGCTGGATGCGACCGACGAACAGCAGCACCGGGGACTCGAGGGGCAGGCCGAGTGCGTTGCGCGCGCCGCTGCGATCACCCGGGGCGAAGAAGGCGTGCTCGACGCCGGGGGCGATGATCTCGATCTTGCCGGCGGGCTGGCCGTACAGCCGCAGGAACTGGCGCTCTTCTTCGGTGCAACTGACACAGATCGCGTCGGCACAGCCGATGATCTCGGACTCAGCTTGTTCGCGCCACTCCGGCTCGAAGTCGCCGCCCTCGGCCTTCACCTTGGCGAGGGTGTGAAACGTGCTGACGAACGGCAGGTCGAGCTCGTGTTTGATTCGGTGCCCGACCAGGCCGCTGAGCCAGTAGTTGGCGTGCAGCACGTCGGCGGGCGAATCGTTCTTGATGTGGTCGATGACCGCGTCGCCGAACTCCTCGAGCACCGACGGGAGCTCCTCTTTGGCCAGTTCGAACGGCCCGGCAGGGATGTGCACCACCCGATGCCCGGGTTCGACCTGCACGACCTCGGGCAACCCGGGCCGCGAAGCCCGTGTGTACGTCGTGCACTCGACACCCGCCTGCGCCTGCGCAGAAACCAGCTCGCGCACGTACACGTTCATGCCGCCACTGTCACCCGAGCCCGGCTGGGCGAGGGGTGACGTGTGGAGTGAGATCACTGCGACGCGTTGCACGGAGAGTGAAACACTATCGAATTGATCAACATTCCATTTCCAATGATCGGGAACTGGTCTCCGCTTCGCTTCGACTGCTCCCTCCGAACCGTGCCTCAGGATTTGGTGGCGACGAAGCTCTCGTAGACGTTGAGGAGTGCTTGGCGTTGCTCGGCCGTCAGATGCTGATCGGCGGTGATGGCTTCACGCACGCCGATCCGCGGCCGGTCGCCCGGCGAGAGGAAGCCGGCCCGCTCGTACAGCGACTCGGCGCTGATCTGCAACGCCTTGGCGATCTGCTGCAAGATGTCGGCCGACGGCTTGCGCAGGCCACGCTCGATCTGGGACAGGTAGGGGTTGCTGACGCCGGCCAGTTCTGCCAGGCGACGCACACTCATCTGGGCCACCTCGCGCTGCGACTTGATCAGCTCGCCGACGTCGGCGACACGCTTGTCGAACTCATCGCGGATCGATGGCACGAGCCGACCTCAGTCGTCGGCGGCGAGCAGGCCGTCGACGTTGGCCTCGCCGTCGCGGTAGCGACGCACCAACTCGGCGCTGAGCTCGTCGATGCGCGTGAACAACTCACGTCGCTCGTGCGAGCGAGCCTGCTCGAACTCGTGGAGCGCATCGGCGTAGCTGACGAGCTCGTCGGCAGTGAGCGACGACAGGTCGTTGTCGCCGGCGTGGTCGAGCAAGGCGTCGAACTCGTCGGCCAGCGGGTGACTGCTGAAGTCCTCAGCGGGGCGTGGGGGGCGTGGTGCACCGCCGGTGAGATGGGTCGAC
Organism: Ilumatobacteraceae bacterium; assembly: GCA_031427935.1. GTDB lineage: Bacteria > Actinomycetota > Acidimicrobiia > Acidimicrobiales > Ilumatobacteraceae > JAENVT01. The sequence continues at coordinate 11,425 of JANPOJ010000182.1, forward strand.
AGGATCGACGGCAACTCGTCGGACAGGCTCTCGGTCCCGCCATCGATGCGGCGCCGCTTCTCGGCCTGCACCAGGTCGAGGCGGGCCTGGGCCAGGCGGCGCACGTACGAGACCGCATCGTCGTCGTTCTGCAGCTTGGCGCGAAGGGCGCGTAGCTCGACCAGCGTGAGCTGCCGGGGGTCCATTGTCTCAGCCATCAACATCCTCCACTGACTGGCGGTAGGACCGCCACTTCGTCACCGACACCCACGGGGTCCGTGGGATCGGCTGCTTCGCCGTTGACCCATACTCTGCACGATGGCAGCACTTGGGCAAATCGATCGCCGTACGACGCGGTCGCCGCGGCCAAAATGTCGCCCACCGTCGCGCCGGCGAACTCCGCCCGACCGGTACCGGCGGCTTCTCGAGCCGACGCGAACATGCGCAATGTCGCCATTGCCGCCATCGTACCGGGCGATACCGTCCCTGGCCGTGAGCGACGCTGTGCACCTCCCCGGGCTCGGTCCCGACGACGAGCCGGTCGTGGTGCCCGTCGTGGCGCCGTTCGTGGTCGAAGTCACCCGTTCGACGAGGAGACGCAAGACCGTCGGAGCCCATCTGGTGGGCGGGGTGCTGCGAATTGCACTCCCGTCGTGGATGAGCCGGGCCGAGGAAGCCCAGTGGGTCCGCGAGATGAGTGGGCGATTCCAGCGCAAGATGTCAGCGGACCGATTGCGACTCGACGAGCGCGCCGCGACACTGGCGCGGCGCCACGACCTGCGCGTGCCCGCCACCATTCGTTGGGCAGATGACATGCGGTCGAGATGGGGATCGTGCACCCCATCCCAGGGAACGATCCGCATCTCGACTCGCTTGGCGACCTTCCCCGACTGGGTCATCGACTACGTGATCGTCCACGAGCTCGCCCACCTCGACGTGGCCGGGCACACCGCTGAGTTCTGGCAGCTCGTGTACCGGTATCCGAAGGCTGAGCGTGCAATTGGTTACCTGATCGCCAAGTCGGGAGATGGCGACGACGTTGATTGATCAGCGGTCCACGGGGCGCGACGCGGTCGCGCCGAGCCGGCGAGTACACCGGCGGCGATCAGGATCGAGATCGCCGAGACCAACGTCGTGACGACCGTTCCCTGACGGGGTTGCGCGCTGGCGATGGCGCCACCGACGGCCATCAGCGAGATCAGCCGCAATGCAACGCGTCGACCGTCCAACACCGGCTGGGCGACCTCCTCGACGGGCACCCGCTCGTCGTCGGCGAGCCACGGTGCGAGCCGGCCGAGCCGCTGCCGCGCCGGTTCGATCATGCAGTACTCGACCAGTGGATTGATCGCCTGCGGCGGCGCGTCGCCGAACTCGACACCGACCCGCCACCGTTCCACCCCAGCCTGATCGGCCGTCGTCGACACCTTGCGCACGTTGCGGACCACGATCGGCAAGCTGACGTTTTCGCAGCCGTGCGAGGTGGTGATGGTCGCGTCGAGCAGCAACCGCTGCCTCGGCTCCAGTTGCTGGTTGATCTCGAAGCCCGCGCCGAGGGCGGTCACGTCGAACACTGCGACGGGGTTGTCGTTGACCTCGGCCGGGATCGAGGCGACGACGCGTGCGGCGCGTCGCAACTGGTTGCGCTTGCCGAACATGCGCAACACGTCGAGCGACATCGCCAACGACCACAGCGCGACGATCATCAGCCCGACGAGCCATTGGTATGGCATCGCGCCGAGGGCATGTGTCCACCGCTCGCTCAGGCCGCGCAGCATCATCACCGAGCTCAGCACGACGACCGACGCCACCAAGGCGCCCCCGTGCTGCAGCGCGTGTGGGGTCATGATCGGTGCCCGACGCTGGTCGAACGCGATCGGGTGCCGCAGCCCCTGGCACGATGCACCGAGGTTGCGCAGCGACCAGCGAGTGCGGTCGCCGGGACGCATCGTCCAGCCGCTCATCAAGCCGAGGCCCACCGATGTGAGGATCCAGCCCGGGGCCCACACCGCGGCAAGCACTGCAAGGTTGGGACGCAGCGGCAGCGTGCCGGTCAACAGTGAGGCGACGATCACAGCGATGAAGCCAACGCGACGCAGGCCCGACAACGGCCGCACGGCCGCCGCGGTGATCGCCAGGCGTTGGCCGAGACGCAACGAGTTCAACCGGAGGATCCCGTCGGGCCCGAACACCATGGTTCGCAGTGCACGAGCCTGCTGCACGCGACGTTCGTACACCTCGTCCTGCGACTGCAGCACCTGCCGAACGAGCACCGGCGAGCCGGTGGCGGCCACCACCTTCCACCCGTCGTTCATCAGCGCCATCGACCAATCAGCCTGGGCTTCGATCGGCTCCTCATCGTTGACCTCGACGCTGTCGATCGCGGCACGGCGGATCAGCGCGCCCGAGTCGACCAGTAGCGATGACCCCCGGGCGCCAAGCGCAGGGTTGAGGGTCTCGCGCTCGAAGGTCAGTTCGTGCAGGCCGTTCGGCCCGTGCTCGGCGGAGTCGTCGTCGGCCATCTGCGCCTGACCGATCGCCACGGCAACGCTGTCGTCGCGCATCAGCGGCAGAAGAGCATGGACTGCCCGCACGCTCGGGATGTCGCCAGCGTCGAGCAGGAAGAAGATCGGTGACGACGAGGCTGCGTTACAAGTCTTCAGGCCGTTGTGGTCCTCGAGATCCGTCGCCGCATACACAGCACCGAACTCCGCCGCCAGGGCCGCAACCTCCGGCCGGGCCCCGAGGTCGACCACGACCTGCTCGCCGGTCGCCATGGACTGCAGCGAGAGCAACGTGCCACGGATGTGATGGATCGGCTGCTGGTGGACGCGCACGACGACATCGACGCGACTCGGGTCGAGGCCGAGGTGCTCGTCGAACGACAGTGAGGCTTGTTCGACCGCGGCGCCCGGGCCGTGCCACAACGCCCACATCAGCACGCCCGAGCCCACGAAGCCGGCCAACTCCACGCCGAGCGCCAGCGCAACCAGCCACACGGGCGGATGGCTGGGCAACGTCGCGACACGCCAGCCGAGGTACGTACCGGTCGACAGCAGGCCGAGGCATGTCAGCCCACGTCCGATTCTGTGCGCCCGTCGGTTCATTGCTGCCTGCTCGCCTGTTCCTGGTGTCGTCGTCGGGCCCGTTCGCCTGTTCACACGAAGAATCGGCATGATGCCGAGAGGACTTGAGCTGCAAGCGTTGTTGGCCGGCTCGCCGCTAGCCTCACGTGTTCGTGGGAACCCCTAAGCGTGAACGTCAGAAAGCCAATCGCCAGCAGCGCTTGGAGGAACTAGCTCGCCAGGCACGAACCGTGAAGCGCAAGCGCACGGGGATGTACGTGTTGCTGATCCCGCTGGCGGCGTTGGCGTTGATCGGCGTCATCAAGCTGGTGGGCGGCGGTGACAGTGCCTCGACGGCTGCCACCACGACCGTCGACCAGTTCGGTTCGACCACCACGATCGACCCCAATGCGCCCACGACCACGCTGACGCCCCTGCCCAGCACGATCGCCGGCGCCACGCTCACCGGCGACACCCCGTGCCCGGCCGCCGACGGCAGCTCGCCGCGGACCATCACCTTCGCCAAGGCGCCACCGAGTTGCATCGATGTGACCAAGACCTACACGGCCGAGGTCACGACCAACAAGGGTGCCTACACGATCGAGCTGAGCGCCGGCGCCGCGCCGCTGACCGTCAACAACTTCGTCGTGCTCGCTCGTTATCACTACTTCGACAACACGATCTGCCATCGCGCCATCCCCGCCTTCGCAGTGCAATGCGGCGACCCGACCGGCACTGGCAAGGGCGGCCCCGGCTACTCGTTCGCCGACGAGTTGCCCGCCACCGGTTCGTACAAGATCGGCTCGGTCGCCATGGCCCACTCCAGCCAGCCCAACTCCAACGGCAGCCAGTTCTTCGTCATCACCGGCGCCAACGGGGTGGCACTGACGCCCGACTACACGCTGTTCGGTCAGGTGACCGATGGCCTCGACACCACCGTCAAGGCCCTCGATGCCCTGGGCAACCCCGACCAGGCCGCCAACGGGGTCCCGCCGCTCGAGCAGATCATCGTGGAGTCGGTCACCATCACCGAAGCCTGACCCGCGGGGCGTTCTCGAGCCGACAGCGACGAACTGGGCAGCCCCAGAAGCGTACGTAGCGTTCTGGTGCTGCCCAGTTCATACAACGTCAGGTGTGGTCAGCGGCCGCGGCCTGTCGACGGGGAACGCGAATGACGTAGCGCTCGTCCGGAGTCACCTCGCCACCAACCTGGGTATTTGCCCACATGTTCAGGCCGTTGTCTGCGTGCTCGACGATCTCGGCGTCGATGCCCGCCGCCACGAGGCGGTCCAGTGCATGCTGAGCTTCTGCGAAGGAACACGGCTTCGGTCGTGCCAACACGGTGGTCGGCGAAACGGGTTCCTCA
>JANPOJ010000183.1:0-1520 GCA_031427935.1 Ilumatobacteraceae bacterium
CATGTCCACCGGCCCACCCAAACGAGACGCGGCGTGAAGGGCCGAGCCGCTGGCGTCGGATCAGAGATCGCGGAAGGTCTCGTCCATCAGGTCGGCGAGCTCTTGATCGTGGATCGCCTTGGTTCCGGTCGCCGGGCTACCGCTTTCGACACGCGAAACGTGATGCAGGTCATAGCCGCGCTCCTTGACGCGCCAGGTGCGGGCTTCGACGAAGTTCCAGGCGCCCATGTTCTCGGGCTCTTCCTGCAGCCACACCAGATCGCGGGCGTTGGGATACACCGCCAATACCTCGAGCATGCGCTCGGAGGGGAACGGGTAGAGCTGCTCGACCCGGATCACCGCGGCCGGTGCTGCTCGGCGATCGCGCTCGGCCATGGCATCCCAGGCGACCTTCCCGCTGCAGAACACCAACCGACGAACGGTGTCGGGATTGGTGACGTTCGGATCGTCGAGCACTTCCTCGAACGAGCCGGTCGTGAGGTCGTCGATCGGCGACCTGCTCTCCTTCATGCGCAGCGGCGCCTTCGGCGTGAAGAGCACCAGTGGCTTGCGCACGTCACGGCGCACCTGGCGGCGCAACAGGTGGAAGTACTGCGCCGCCGTGGTCGCGTTGCAGACCTGGATGTTGTCTTCGGCGCAGGACTGGAGGAACCGCTCGATCCGGGCCGACGAGTGCTCGGGACCCTGGCCCTCGAAACCGTGCGGCAGCAGCAGGACGAGACCATTCGACTGGCCCCACTTGTCTTCGGCCGCGACCAGGTACTGGTCGATGATGATCTGCGCGCCGTTGATGAAGTCACCGAACTGGGCCTCCCACATCACCAACGCTTCATGGTTGGCGTGGGCGTACCCGTATTCGTATCCGAGCGCCGCATATTCGCTCAGCAGGCTGTCGTAGACCCAGAACCGGGCGGGTGCGCCTTCGAGGGTGTTGAGCGGGATCCAATCGTGCTCGTTCTCGTAGTCGATCAGTGCCGCATGTCGCTGGCTGAACGTGCCACGACGACTGTCCTCGCCGGCAAGACGCACCGGGGTGCCCTCGAGTACGAGCGAACCGATCGCCAAGGCCTCAGCCGAGGCCCAGTCGACCTCGCCGGCCTCGTGATATGTCTTGGCCCGGGTCTCGAACTGGCGAACCAGCTTGGGATGAGGGGTGAAATCAGGCGGGTACGCCGTGAGGTGATCGAAGATCGCGTCGAGACGGGTACGCTCGACGCCCGTCTCCACGTGGGGCAGCACTCCAAGCGGCTTGGGTGGCCGCGGTGCTTTGTGAACTTCGGGGGCGTGGGCACGGGTCTGGTCGAGAGCGACCTGCAGCTTGCTCTGGAAGTCGGCCAAGGCTCCCTCGGCTTCCTCGACCGTCAACTCGCCACGCTTGACCAACGCTTCGACGTACAGCTTGCGCACGCTGCGTCGCTCGGCGATCGCCTTGTACATCAACGGCTGCGTATAGCTCGGGTCGTCGCCCTCATTGTGACCGTGACGTCGGTAGCACACCATGTCGATCACGACATCTTTGT
>JANPOJ010000184.1:0-1523 GCA_031427935.1 Ilumatobacteraceae bacterium
GGCAACCCGCACTACTCGATGAACTACGGCCCCAAGAGCCACGGCTACTCGCCGCAGCTCTGGGTCGACAACCTGTACCTGAACTGGCCGGCAGGCGGTCAGGACTGCGAGAAGCAGAGCTTCTTCTGGTTCCACGATCACCGCATGGATCACACCGGGTCGAACGTCTACAAGGGCATGGTCGGGTTGTATCCGATCTATGACCCGAAGAACGGCATGGACATGGGCGACGAGACGCAGGGTCTCCGACTTCCCGGTGTTCGCACCAACAACGCGGACGGCTCGTTCGACGTTGCCTACGACATCCCGCTGGCGTTCTACGACTGCCGTCTCGAAGACGGCGTGACGATCCACCAAGACATCCACGATGGGCAGGGCGAGTTCCCGCTCGCGGGGAACCCGCGCAAGCATCCGGAGTGGTGGGGCAAGACGTTCTACAAGCACTTCCCGAACCACGGCTTCACGGGCGACATCTTCACGGTCAACGGCACGGCATATCCCGTGCTCGAGGTCAAGCGGCGCAAATATCGGTTCCGCTTCCTCGACGCCTCGGTGTCACGCATCTACGAGTTCAAGTTGATGAGCTCGACGCAGGGCCCCAAGTCGGCCGTTTCACTCGGGTACACCGGGAACGAACTGCAGGGCCAGTACCGCATCCCCGACGCGCAGCAGTGCATGAAGTTCACCCAGATCGCTTCGGATGGTGGGCTCCTTCCGCTGCCGATCCCGCGTGATTCGTTCGAGCTGTGGCCGGCCAAGCGCCGCGAGTTCATCGTCGACTTCACCAAGTATCAAGACGGCACGCCGACCACCAAGGGCGACGTGATCTACCTCACCAACGTGATGAAGATGCCCGACGGTCGCATGTGGAGCAACTCGTCGCGGTCCGCACCGGACCCTGCATACAAGGTTCCGGTGTTGAAGATCGTGATCGGTGACGACGCACCCGACAACAGCGTGATCCCCAGCGGGCTCATGCGTGACATCCCACCGCTGCCGTCGAACTGGCAGAGCTTGATGGACAACCGACTGATCTTCGAAGTGGAGCGCGGCAGCGCAGGCGGCGAGATCGAGTGGCTGATCAATGGGGTGCAGTTCGATCCCACCGTCGTGGCAACGAGCCTGAAGAACAAGGCGGGCAACACGCCGCCGGCGCAGCAGAAGGTGAACAGCTTCAACCTCTGGGAGATCCGCAACGGCGGCGGTGGTTGGGTGCACCCCTTCCACCTCCACATGGAAGAGCACCGTACGGTCATGCGCAACGGCAAGATCACGACGACAGCCGACAAGGGACATCCCGAGGATGCCTCGAGGGAAGACCTCGTGGCGCTCGACCCGAGCGAGTCCGTCATCATCTATCGCGGCTTCCGCGACTTCGTCGGCCCGTACGTGGCGCACTGCCACAACCTGGCTCACGAGGACCACGCCATGATGTTCGGCTGGGAAATCACTCCGTAGGCGATCGACAAGACACAAGGGACGGATCATGTTGAACATCTCATTGCCGGCGCGGCACCACGTCG
>JANPOJ010000185.1:0-2327 GCA_031427935.1 Ilumatobacteraceae bacterium
GAGGTCGTCGCGGAGGGGCTCGAAGGTTCGTTTGACGGCACCGGTGCGGATATCGATGCGGGTCAGTCGAACGCCATCGCCGAGCACGACGGCGTCGGGTCCATCGCCGAGGACGGTGCCGCGTAGCGAGCGACTCGCCCCCTCGATCGGGTGGTAGCCCAAGAACCCTGGGGTTTGGGTGAGCGCCGACCAGAGTGCGCCCTTGCTCTGGGCGTCGGGCGAGCGGCGGTAGGCCTCAACGGCCAGCAATGCCGCGAGGTCGCGTTGACTGCTGCGCAGATTCACCGATTGTGCAGCCAGTGATTGGAGTTGGGCGGCGGTCCGCTGGTCGAGCGCCTGTCGGCGTTGATGGACTGCGATCGACCCGCCAACGAGGGCAAGTACGAGTGCGATCGCGGTGGCTACGAGGAGGCGTCGTGACCGTCGCCGGCGGATGGTGTCACGATGTATCGATTCCTCGCTGGCGTCTCGGCTCGACGTGAGGAAGTCCTCATCGAGCTCGCTGAGGCTCTCCATTCGTTGATCCACCGCGGCCGAGAGCAGAGCCAGTCGGGGACCGCGTAGCAGTTCGCTGGGCTCGCGTCCGTTGGCATCCCATGAACGTGCCGCCGACGAGAGTTGATGCAGTTGCCCGAGCCAGTCGCGGTCGACGTCGAGCCAGCCCTGTAGCCGTGGCCAGGAGCGCAGGAGCGCTTCGTGAGCGACCTCCACGGTCGGCTCGCGGCTTGACGGATCTACGTCCACGGTGAGCAGCCGGTGGGCGGCGAATCGTTCGGCCACCTCTGCCGCGTCAACGGTCAGCTCGCTGCGACGGGCCCGCCGACGGACATCGTTGCCGCCCTCGCCGGGTGTGACGAGACGGGTGAACAATCGGTGGGCGCTCTGCTGCTGGGTGGGGTTGAGGTCGGCGAACAAGGCTTCGGCGCGAGCGACGATTGCACCGTCGATGCCACCCATCCTCTGTGCCGCGGTAACCGGGATGGTGTCGCCGACCCGGTGCTCGAACAGCTCGGAGAGGGCGAACTGCAGCAGGGGCAGGCTCGCCGGGTGCATAGCCATCTCGGCGACGATCTCGGCTTCCAGTGCCGGTTCGAACGACACCCCCTCGGCGGCCGCGGGTTCGGCGACTGCTGCGGCCAGCTCGGCCACGGTCATCGGTGTGACCCCGAACGAGGTCTTGGCGACGACTGGTCCGAGTAGCGGATGACTGAGTGGTCGATCGAAGAAATCGGCGCGCAGCGTCGAGACGACGCGAACGCCTGGAGGAGGACAGGCAAGCATCAACAAGAACCGTTCGCGTTCGTCATCGTCGACTGCGAGCGTCCACGCTTCCTCCAGTTGATCGACGACGAGGGCCAGCTGCGACGACGCTTCGCCGGCGACAGCGGTGAGTGCCGCGATCGGTGAATCGACAGGGGGAGGTCGCACCGCTATCGCCCGGAGTGCGCCGCGGAGGTTCGCCGATGGATGCTCGCCCGGTGTCATCGTGGCGACACGCGAACCGGTGGCGCGCAGCCGTGGAACCAGTCCTGCTTGCACCAACGAGCTCTTTCCCGATCCCGACGGACCGACCACCATCACGAACTTCGACTGTTCGACGACAGCCACCAACTCATCAGTCAAAGCGTTGCGACCACAGAAGTCTCTGGCATCGGCCTCGGCAAACGGGCGAAGACCCTTGTACGGGTTTCGGTGAACCGTCGTCTTGGAGTGCGGTACCCCTTTCACCGCCTCGTGCCATGCCTCGACAAACTCGGCGACTGACCTCGGGCGCCGAGCCGCGACAACGTCGGTCGATCGGCACAACAGAGATTCCAACCCGGCAGGCAAGTCCGTCACCCCTCCCGCCAGCAACGCTCGGAGCGTCGCCGCGAAGCTGTACAGATCTGACTGCGGCGTCGACGCTTCTCCTACCAACACCTCTGGACTGGTGTATTCCATGGAACTCGACGATCCCTCGGGGAGCCGCTGGTTCTGGGCGGGTGCGGGTTGGTCGAGCGAAGTGGCGATACCGAAATCGGCAAGGTACGACCGACCCCGCTCATCGAACAGCACGTTCGCCGGTTTGACGTCACGATGAACCACACCAGCAGCGTGCGCAGCAGACAATGCACTGCCAATCTCGTCGACCAGTTGGGTGGCTCGCTCCACAGCCCACGGACCCTCCGATCGTAGCGACTGCTCCGCATCGCCGCCACGCAACAACCGAAGCACCAAGTACGCGCCGCCCGGTTCGCGCCAGAAGTCATACAGCGGCACGATATGGGGATGCTCAAGCTGAGCGATCAGTTGCGCCTCGGCCTCGAAACGCACCACGAAACGGGCAT
>JANPOJ010000186.1:0-2840 GCA_031427935.1 Ilumatobacteraceae bacterium
CTCGCCGGGCTGTTGCCGATCGAACGCGGCTCGATCGAGGTGCTCGGCCGAGTCGTCGACGATCCCTCGACGGGCACGTTCGTGCCGTCCGAGCAGCGATCGTGCGGGGTGGTCTTCCAGCGATACCTGTTGTTCCCACACATGTCGGTGCTCGAGAACGTGGCGTTCGGTCTGCGGGCACGGGGACTCGACAAGGCGGTTGCCCACGAGCAGGCCCGCGCCTGGCTCGGCCGGGTCGGCAGTGAGGGGCTCGAACGATCGCGTCCTGATGAGCTCTCCGGAGGGCAGGCCCAGCGGGTCGCGTTGGCGCGCGCCCTTGCCTCGGAGCCGAAGATGCTGCTGCTCGACGAGCCGCTGGCTGCCCTCGACGCCGGTACCAAGGTCGAGGTGCGTCGCGAGTTGCGCCGGCACCTGACCGCGTTCGCCGGCTCGGCGGTGCTGGTGACCCATGATCCGGTTGACGCGTACACGCTGGCCGACCGTGTGGTGATCGTCGAGCAAGGTCACGTCGTGCAGGATGGAACGTTCGTCGAGATCGCCGCGCACCCTCGGTCCGCTTACGTCGCCGAGTTGGTCGGCGTGAACCTGCTGACGGGGTCGATGATGGGTGGCATCTTCGCGGTGGATGGCGGCGCGACGCTGGTCGTGGCCGCCGAGGATGTCGATGGCGCGGCGATCGCCGTGATCCGCCCACAGGCCGTCTCGCTGCACGCAAATCGTCCGGAGGGCAGCATGCGCAACATCTGGATGGCCACGGTGATCGACGTCGATCATCGCGCCGAGCGCGTTCGCGTCCGACTGCAGGGTCCCATCCAACTGACCGCAGAGATCACCGCTGCCGCCGCCGAGGCACTGCGCATCAAGGTCGGCCTGCAGTTGTGGGCAGCGGTCAAAGCCACCGAGATTGCAGTCACTCTGAACTAGGCGCGGTCGTCTGCCAAGATCTGTGCATGACGAAGGTGATCGACAGGGTTGGTGTGGTCGGCTGCGGCCTGATGGGTTCGGGCATTGCCGAAGTGACGGCGCGCGCCGGCATCGAGGTCGTGGTCACCGAGAGCTCGCCTTCGGCAGCAGAGGCCGGCATGGCCCGGGTCGCCAACTCGCTGAAGCGTGCCGTGTCGTCGGGTCGCCTGTCGGAGGCCGATCACGACGCAACCTGGCAGCGGATGTCGTTCGGTCACCAGCTCGACGCGCTCCACGACTGTGACCTGGTGATCGAGGCAGTGGCGGAAGATGAGGCGATGAAGGTCGACGTGTTCGGTCGCCTCGACGATCTGTGCAAGCCCGACGCGGTGCTGGCGTCGAACACATCGAGCATCCCGATCATGAAGCTCGCCAGGGCAACCAAGCGCGAAGCCCAGGTCATCGGCATCCACTTCTTCAATCCGGTCCCCGTGCTTCCGTTGGTCGAGCTGGTCACGTCGCTGCTCACCTCGCCAGAGACCGCGAGCGACATCGAGCAGTTCGCCGGCGACACGCTGGGCAAGACGGTGATTCGGTCTCGTGACCGGGCCGGCTTCATCGTCAACGCACTCCTGATCCCGTACATCCTGGCTGCGATCAGGATGCTCGAGTCCGGGTTCGCCACCGCCGACGACATCGACACCGGCATGGTCAAGGGGTGCGCGCATCCGATGGGCCCGTTGCGACTTGCCGATCTCATCGGCCTCGACACCGTGCAGGCCGTCGCCGAGTCGCTGTACGGCGAGTTCAAGGAGCAGCTGTACACGCCGCCGTCGCTCCTGCTCCGCATGGTCGAAGCCGGCCTGCTCGGCCGCAAAGCCGGTCGCGGCTTCTATGAGTACTGAGCGCGACAGCCGCCTGCAGTGGATCTACGCATCGCGTGGTGAAGAGCAGCTGCGCGAGCGCTATGACGTGTGGGCCGCCGACTACGACAACGACCTCGACGACCTGTGGTGGACTGCGCCGCAGGCCGGAGCCGAGCGGTGCCACCACTTCGCCAAGCCGGGTGCAGAGATCCTGGATGCCGGCTGTGGCACGGGCCTGGTCGGTGTGTCGCTGGCCGCGCTCGGGCACGGCGGGATCGTGGGCTTCGACCTCTCCACGGGGATGCTGGAGCGCAGCGCCCAGCGCGGCGTGTACAGCGAACTGCACCAGGGCTCGCTGCTCGATCGACTGCCGTTCGACGACGGACGGTTCGGGTCGGTGGTATCGGTCGGCGTGTTCACGCTCGGCCACGTCGATGGCTCGGCGTTTGCCGAGTTGGCCCGGGTCACGTCGCCAGGTGGGCACGTGTCGATCTCGTTCCGCGATGACGCCGTCGACGACCTCGGCTACCGCTCCGAACAGCAGCGATTGATCGACTCGGGCACGTGGGATCTGGTCGAGCGAACCGAGTCGTTGCCGATGATCCACGAGGACGGCGACGACATCATGCTGCGAGTGTGGACCTGGAGCGTGCGCTAGCTGGCGACGGCCTGGCCTTCGTCGGCCGATGGTCTCGGCAGTGACCGCACCGCAAGCCCGACTTCGCCTTCGAGCGCGGTCATGGCCCAGTCCAGCACGATGGCGCGCTCGATCACCCCCGGGGTGGGCGGCGACCTGCAGGCTGAGGCCATCGAGCAGCGACAGCACCCGCCACGCCGTTGCGGCCGGGTCGTCGCAGACGAACACACCTTCGTGCACACCCTCGAGCAGGGTCGTGGCGATCAGCTCCTGCCAGGCGACGTTCAGTCGACGCGACGTGACCCCGAGCGCCGGGCGGCGGCCGGCCTCGCTTGAGCGTTTTCCGGTTTTATTTTATAGGCTATTTGCCATCTATTGTGTTGCGCTGTAGAGCCCATATAATTTTTAAGTTTAAAATCCATTATTTCTAATAC
>JANPOJ010000187.1:0-9324 GCA_031427935.1 Ilumatobacteraceae bacterium
GCGAGCCGGCGCCCTCGCCGAGCAGCAGCGGCCTGCCGCGCATGCCGGGCGCGGCCCAGGCGACGATGAACAACAGCGCGGCCAGTACGGCTGTCCCGCCGCCGTCGCCAGTGTTGGTGATGGCCGCGGCCAGCGCCGGGATGCCGACTGCGGCCGCGCCGACCGCCGCCGATCGAGCTTCGGCCTGCGATTTCACGCCGAGCCGGATTGCGTACGCCAGCGCCAGGATGACGATGGCCGCGGCGAGGTTGCGCGGCCTGCTCGAGTCGCTGTCGCCGAGAATGGCTATCCCGACTCCGGCTGCAGCCACGACGCCACCGACCCCTGCCAACGCGATCGAGAGATGCACCGCCGACCGCGTGCGGGCTTCCGGGCCAACGCCGTCGAGGAACTCGCGAATCGGCACACCGGCAGCAGGCGATGTCGGTGATGCCGCCGACCCTGAACCGGTCGAACCAGCCAAACCGGCGATCGGATCGCTCGTGGGTGCGGCGAAAGGAACCGACACCGTGGTGCCGAGTGGATCGATGGTCTGCTCCCCACCGCTGATCACGTGCGCGGTCCAGGCCTCACCGTCGAAGTACCGCTGCTCGAACCTGCCGTACGGATCAGGCCACCATTTCGCCGGTTGTGACATCCAGGCCCCCCTTATGTTCCGTAAAGCCTGACACGGAATCGGTGAAACCTCTGACACACTGTGAGGCACATGGCTCGGATTTCGGATCTGCTCGCCGCCAAGCGAACCTTCTCGTTCGAGTTCTTCCCGCCGAAGAACGAAGCCGGGTGGCTCAGCCTCGGCCATGCCATCGCCCAGCTCGAAGACCTCCGCCCCGACTTCGTCAGCGTGACCTATGGCGCCAACGGGAGCACCCGCACCAAGACCCATGACCTCGTGTCGTGGGTGCGCCGGCAGACCGAGACCACGCCGATGGCCCACCTGACATGCCAGGGCCACACCCGTCAAGACATCCGCGACATCCTGATCGACTACCGAGCCGAGGGCGTCGAGAACATCTTGGCGTTGGGCGGCGATCCGCCGGCCGACGCCGACGTGCCGACGATCAGTGAGTATCGCCACGCGAGTGAGCTGGTCGACGACGTGGTCGACTTCGGTGACTTCTCGATCGGTGTGGCTGCCCATCCTGAACTGCACCCACGGTCGCCCGACCGCGAAGACGATCGCAAGCATCTCGCCGGCAAGTTGGCCCGCGCCGACTTCGCGATCACGCAGTTCTTCTTCGAGGTGGATCACTACGTCGCGCTGGTCGACGAGCTCGCCGATCTCGGCGTGACGAAGCCGGTGATCCCCGGCATCATGCCGGTGACGAACCTCGCCCAGGTGTCGCGCATGGCGCAGATGTCGGGGACCGAGATCCCAGCGTGGCTCGTCGAACGTGTCGGCAAGGCCGGCGACGACGCCGTCGAAGCGAATCGCATCGGCGCCGAAACGGCGACGGAGTTGTGCAGCGCGCTGCTCGAAGTCGGCGCACCCGGGCTGCACTTCTACACCTTGAACCGCAGCGCCACCACCCGGTCGATTGCCCTCAGTTTGGGGTTGGGTAGCGCGGCCTCGGGCGCCAGCGACTGAACGAGTCGGCGGCAACTCCGCAGGTGAGCACGTTCTGAGGGGTCGGATCAGCGATACTGGTGTCCCGATGAGCACACGGACGGCATCTCGCGTCTCGACCTCATTCAGCGCGCCCAAGCGACAGCTCAACCGGGTCCCGTACCTGCCAGGTCTCGACGGCATGCGTGCTCTCGCCGTCGTGGCCGTGATGCTCTACCACGCCAACCACACCTGGTTGGGTGGCGGGTTCTTGGGCGTCGAGGTCTTCTTCGTGATCAGCGGATACCTCATCACGTTGCTGTTGATTGGCGAGCACGAACGCAACGGCAGGGTCAACCTCGGCCAGTTCTGGTTGCGTCGCTTCCGGCGACTGCTTCCCGCGGTGCTGACGATGATGAGCGCGATGGCGGTCTACATGGCGCTGTTCGAACGCCAACCCCAGGGTCGCACCCGTGGCGACTTCCTGGGCGGCATCTTCTACAGCAGCAACTGGTACCAGATCTTCGTCGCCCAGGGGTACACCGCCAACGAGGCGTTCGTGCCGTTCCGCCACCTGTGGTCGCTCGCCGTGGAGGAGCAGTTCTACCTGATCTGGCCGCTCGTGATGATCGGCGTGCTGCGCCTCGGCCGCAACCGGCTGCCCCGTGTTGCCATCTGGCTCTTCGGGATCAGCGCGTGGATCTCGGTGATGGTCGGGATCCTGTACGCGGGCGGCGACGTCGCTACGACATGCTCGCCCGACGCGATGAACGGCTACTGGAAGTTGTTCGGTCGCTGCGTCAGCATCAACGAGGCGTTGTACCTCGGCACGTTCAGTCGCGCCGGTGGGCTGATGATGGGTGCCGCGTTCGCGATGGTGTGGCGGCCGATGGCGTTGATGCGCGGCAGGGTACGCAACAAGGCGCGGCAACTCGATCTGCTGGCTCTGCTCGGCCTCGCTTCGCTGGGCTTGCTGGTGTGGAAGTTGACGCTGTCGGGTGACGGTCACTCGACCGGCATCCGGTTCAACCCGTGGTTGTTCCGTGGCGGGTTCTTCCTCACCGGACTTGCCACGCTGATGGTGATCGCCGCGGTGACGCACCAGCGGGCGATGATGGGCAGGCTGTTGGGCAACCGGGTGTTCAACTACATCGGCACCCGCAGCTACGGCATGTACCTGTACCACTGGCCGATCTATCAGATCATCCGCAGTCAGTCCGGCGTGCCGATGACCAAGACGCAGTGGCTCGTGGCGATGGCCATCACGCTGCCGATCACCGAGGCCAGCTTCCGCTACATCGAGACGCCCATCCGACAAGGCCGACTCGGCGAATGGTTGCGCGGCGATCGGCGGCCGCGCACCGCTGCGGCGTACAAGCGGCGCCAGCGCGTCGCCGGGTTCGGCATCGTCAGCGCGGCGCTCGTCGGCTTTGCCGGCGTCAGCATCGCGATGGCCGACAACCAATGCGTCGGCCAGGTCGAGTGCGACAGCCAGGCTGGTCGAAGCGTCGTGGTGAACGTGGCCGCGACCGACGCTCCGCCGACGGTCCAGCCGACGATCGCCAGCAGCGTTGCGGCGACCGTGACACCCGGCCAGACGGTCCCACCGCCACCTCCCTCGACGGCGCCGCCGACCACGGTGCTGCAAGACATCCCGATCCTGGCCCTCGGAGAGTCGGTGATGCTGGGCGCTGCACAGGTGCTCGAGGCTCGCGGCATCAGGACCATCGCCGAAGTGTCGAAGGGGCCCGACTGGGAGCTCGAGCAGCTCAACATCGCCAAGACGAAGTACAACATCAAGTTGGGCGTGGTGATCCAGCTCGGCACCAACGGCACCGTCACCCGCGAGCAGTACGACGCGATCCTCAAGGAACTGACCGGCGTGCCGCGCGTCGTGATGCTGACCGTCAGGGCAGCGAGGCCGTGGATCGAGGGAAACAACGCCATCATCCGCGCCTTGCCCGACAGCTATCCGAACGTCGTCGTGCTCGACTGGGAGGCCCGCGCCGCCGAGATCGCCGACCACCTCTCCAATGACGGGATTCACCTCAGCGACGACAAGGCAAAGACGTTCTACCGCGACATCGTCCTGCAGGCGCTCGGTCTGCCGACCTGACCGGTTTTCGGTCGACGCGACCTGCGACCTACGCTCGTTTGCATGACTACACCTGTTCGCGTTGCCGTCACCGGTGCTGCCGGTCAGATCGGCTACAGCCTGCTGTTCCGCATTGCCTCCGGCTCGATGCTGGGGCCGGACACCCCTGTGATCCTGCAGCTACTGGAGATCACCCCCGCGCTCGGGGCCCTCGGTGGCGTGAAGATGGAGCTCGACGATTGCGCCTTCCCGTTGCTGGCCGATGTGGTGTGCACCGACGACGCCGACATCGCCTTCGGTGACGTCGACGTCGCGCTGCTGGTCGGGGCGATGCCGCGCAAGGCCGGCATGGAGCGCAGCGATCTGCTGAGCGCCAACGGCGGGATCTTCAAGCCGCAGGGCGCGGCGCTGAGCAAGAGTGCGAAGAAGGACGTCAAGATCCTGGTCGTCGGCAACCCGGCCAACACCAACGCGCTGATCGCCATGCGCAACGCGCCCGACCTCGACCCGGGGCGCTTCACGGCGATGACCCGCCTCGACCACAACCGGGCCGTCAGCCAGCTGGCCGCCAAGACGGGCACGACGGTCAACGACGTGACCAACATGACCATCTGGGGCAATCACTCGGTCACGCAGTATCCCGACCTCTTCCATGCCAAGGTCTCCGGCAAGAACGCCTACGAGCTGATCAACGACCACGCCTGGGTCGACGGCACGTACATCCCTACGGTGGCCAAGCGAGGCGCGGCGATCATCGAGGCCCGCGGCGCATCGTCGGCTGCCTCGGCCGCCAACGCCGCGGTCGCCCACATCCGCACATGGACCCAGGGCACCGGCGAAGGCGATTGGGTGTCGATGGCCATTCCGTCCGACGGGTCGTACGGCGTTGCCGAGGGCTTGATCTCGTCGTTCCCCTGCGTGTGCAAGGACGGGGTGTACTCGATCGTGCAGGGCCTCGACATCGACGACTACTCGCGCGCCAAGATCGACGCATCCGTGGCCGAGTTGGCCGAGGAGCGCGACGCGGTGAAGGAACTGGGTCTGATCTAGCGGTCGCCAGAGATCAGGCGAGGTCGGCCACGGCGACGTCGCAGGCCACGACCATCATCTTGTCGACGCCCCGCTGCAACTCATCGTCGGAGATGCGCTGCGAGGTGCCCTCCTCGGCCGCGATCAGATCGCTGATCGTCACCATGCACAGCGTCTCGATGTGGTGGATGGCGCCCAACGTGTAGAGCACTGCGGCTTCCATCTCGACCGCGAGATGGCCACGCGCCTTCCAGTGCTGCATCATGTTGGGGCGCGGGTCGTAGAACAGCGCGCTCGACACGATGGGGCCGACGTGCACCGTCGCACCACCGGAGCGCGCCAGGTTGACGCTGTGTTCGATCAACGACCACGTGGCGGTGGGCGCGTGCGGTTCGCCGTTGGTGAGGTGGCCGATGATCGGGTCGTCGGCGGTGGCGCTGAGCCCGATGACCGTGTCGCCCATCTGCAATCCGTCGGCCAGCCCACCGGCGGTGCCGACCCTGATGATCCGTGTCGCGCCGAGTTGGATGAGCTCGCTGTAGTAGATCGCCGCGCTGGCACACCCCATCCCGACGGACTGCACGCTGATCGGCTTGCCTTTGAAGGTGCCGGTGTAGCCCAGCATGCCGCGCTCTTCGTTGACGCAGCGGGCACCGGGCTCGAAGAACGTGTCGGCGATGTACTTGGCTCGGCGGGGATCGCCGGGAACCAGCACCGCAGGGGCATAATCGGAGGGCTCGGCGCGGAGGTGAACGGGCATTCCTCCGAGGATACCGGTACGACTGTTTGCCGACCGGTTACTTGAGGAAGCGGGATGTGGTGTTGTCGGCGAGCACCTTGCCGCCCGTCTGGCACGTCGGGCAGTAGGCCACCGTGTAGCCGCTGTACGAGACGGATCGGATCGTGTCACTGCACACGGGACACGCTTCACCGACGCGTCCGTGAACGCGGCCGGGTCGGTCCTTCGACGAGCTCATATCGGGGCGCGTCCGATCGTAGGCCAGGCCTTCGTCGACGGCGTGGTGGATCGCCGTCACGATCAGTTCGGCGCCGGCGGCACCGAGCTTGCCGGTCATGGTGAATGGAGAGATCTTGGCGCGATGGCACACCTCGTTGGCCAACATGCGGCCGAGCCCGGCGATCTGGTGCTGATCACGCAGGTAGCCGTGGATGCGCATGTTGGTCGTGGCGAACGATGCTGCCAACGCCGCAGGGGTGACATCGAGCGCCTCGGGGCCGAGGCGCTCGAGCGGCGGACCGCCGATGGCATCGTTGGCGATGCACCAGACCCCGGCTCGACGCTCGGTGCCGGCCTCGGTCAGCAGCAACGCCGCGCCCTCGGTGAACACGAACCGGGCCTGCCCGTTGCGAGGTTTGAGTGATTGCTTGTCGTCGACCAGCAGGCGCCCGCCTTGCATGAGATGCACCACGAAGGTCACCGGCTCGAACCGCAGCAGGAGGTACTTGCCCCGACGACCCACCCCCTGTAGCGCCAGCCCGTAGGCGACGTCGGGACGCGGGACGGCGGTCTTCAGCGCTGTGAACGTCAGCGGCGCGAACTTGGCCAGGATGTGCCCGGAGAACTGCGCGGTCAGCCGCTCGGCGTGGGCCTGTACCTCCGGTAGCTCAGGCACAACGGCGGCTCAGCGGTACTCGGTCTGCTGGCGAACCGAGGTGAACACGGCGTCGAGCGCGGCGAACACGGGTTGCGACTCGATCAGCTTCTGCTGGTTGCCGGTCAGGCGGATCAGTCCTTTGATGAAGGCTTCCTGGGCGTTCAGCTTCCCGGTGGCCACGGCTGCGGCGGTGTCCCACGACTGCTCCATGCACACGTCCTCGGCCTCGGCCGGGCCGGCGCCGAACGAGGCAGTGCCATCGCCGAGTCGCAGGTGGTAGATCACGTTGCCCTCGGGCCCGTCGGTCACGACCTGGGTGACGCCGATCTGGTGGGTATCGGCGAGCGCGGCGAGGGCGTCGCTCTTGGCGACCTCCTGCGACAACGCATCGATCCAGGCGAGACTGAGATAGCGGACCACGGCCGTCTAGTCTGCCGGATCGAGATGCTGTTCGCTGCCGCCGACGAGGCTCGTCACGCCGATGTGGCTGTCGAAGCATGGTGGTGGTGGGGTTGGAACGCCGGTGCCACCGCCGGTCTGTTCGTCGGGTTGGAGCTGCGCGGGCGACGCTATGACTACTGGGCGGGGCTGGTGCGCCGAGGTGCGCCGTACCTCTACGTCGAAGAGCTCGACGGAACCGGGTTGCGCGACGGGTTGGAGATCAAGCCGGCGCAGATGTGGGCCGACCATGCTAGTGACGTTCCGTTCCGGCAATGGAGTGTCGGCAACGAGGCCCACGGTGTGCTCTTGGATGACCCGACCGAGGCGTGGCGACGGGCGTACGGGTTGCCGGTGCCCGTGACCTTCGACGTCGAGTGGGGAGCGGTCGACGACCCGACCGTGATCCCTCACGGATACGAGCAGACGGGCGACATCGATGCCCGCATCGAGCTGACCGAAGGGGTGCTCGAGCTCGTCGGGCCTGGCCATCGCGTGCATGTGTGGGGCGCGCCGTATCGTCCTCAGGCCATGGCAATGCCCGTCGACTCGGTCGGTCTGCGGGCGCCGTACCGCCGCACTGATGGGGTGCACGTGGATCAGGTGCTCACACCCACCGGGTGGCTCGGGCGTACTGTCGGCGCATGAGCCGCGACATCCTCGACGAGTTCGAGCAGATGCGCGGCCAGCCGAAGTACCCGTCGGTCGCGGCGCGCCTCGGCGAGGTCGTCGAGGATCGCGCCTCCGGGTTCTGCGGCGACATCGTCGCGATCACCGCGGAGGCCGTGACGTTGCGCGACCGGATCGGCGCGACTCGTCTGTTCCGCTACGAGCCCGGCGGCTTCTTGATCAACGGCAAACCGGTCACGCTCGTGCGCGAGCTGCGATCGCCGCAGGCAGCGGCTCGCACCAACAGCGGCGCGGTTGCCGGCCCGCCGCAGCGCGCCCAGGTGGCCAGGGCCAGCCGCATCTGGGTCGAGGGTCGCCACGACGCCGAGCTGCTGCAGCACGTGTGGGGAGACGAGCTGGCCGAATTGGCGATCGTGGTCGAGCCGATGCACGGCATCGACGGATTGGTCGACATGGTCGCCGGCTTCGGGCCCACATCGCAGCGCCGGCTCGGCATCCTCGTCGACCACCTCGTCGCCGGGTCGAAAGAGGACCGCATCACGCGGCAGGTGGCCGGCCCCCATGTGCTGGTGACCGGCCACCCGTTCGTCGATGTCTGGGCGGGCATTCGCCCGCAGGTGATGGAACTCTCCGAGTGGCCCGACGTGCCCCGCAGCGTCGAGTGGAAGCAGGGCATGTGCGCCGCACTCGGCGTGTCACTCACGGATTTCTGGCCGCGCCTACGGAATCGCGTTCGGACGTTTGCGGATCTGCGACCGGAACTGGTGGGGGCGGTGGAACAGCTGATCGACTTCGTTGCTCCGCCTGGCGACGCCGACGGCTGAACGGGATTGCGAAGGCCGCTGCGATCGCGCCGATCACCAGCAAGGGCGACGCGTAGCCGATGAAGATCATGATCGCGGCCAGCGCCACGACGAACCCCTTCCAACCACTCTCGAATGCCCTGCCGATCGTCGGCTTGGCCTTCGGTGAAACCTTGGCGGCCGCCGGCTCGGGGCTGACGCTCAGCTGCACGCGTAGCGTGGCCAGCGACACCCGATCGCTGATGGCCCGCTTCATCGCCGTGTACTGCTCGACCAGCGTCTCGCGCTCGGTGAGCTGACTTTCCAGGCTGAGGATCTGGCCGAGGTCGGTCGCCGCTTCCAGCAACTTGCGGACGCGGTCCAAGCTGGCCTGCGCGGTGACCAGCCTGGCGTCGATGTCGACCACCTGGCCGGTCACGTCCTCGGTGCCTTGCGACGCCGTGCGCCGGATGCCGATGGCGTCGAGACCGGCGATCGCCGCCTCGATGTTCTCGGGCGGCAACTTGATGACGAACGAAGCGCTCGACGATCGGTCGTCGGTGATGTTGATCGTGCGCTCGTAGATCTGACCACCGTGGCGATCGGAGAGCGCGACCACGTCGTTGATCCCCTTGGTGATGTCGTCGACCTCGACGCCGTAGCTGACGTCGATCGCCAGGTACCTGTTCGGCGTGCTGTTGGTCGGCACGTCCACCGAAGGCAGATCGAGCCCGGGTCCTGCGGCCGGTGCCTCCCCCGAAGCACCGGTGTCGCCTGGAACCTGACTGGCATCACCATTGGCCGAGTCGGTCTTGGTCTCTGCGGGTTTGGCAATGTCGACGGTACCGATCGACGACGATTTACTGTCACTACCGCATGCGGTTGCGCCGAATACGACAGCTACGAGGACGGCGGCGATCCGTGCCCCTCGATGCGCTGTGTTCACGTGTGTCATGGGTGTTCGACGTGACCACCGACACGTCTGGTTCCCAACTCTCCGAACTGTTGAGCCCCGGTCGGGCGCGATGTGAGTAGTCCCCCTACCGATATCGCGCCCGACTTGGTGGGGTGCGTAGTCTCGGCGGCGAATGGGACGCCTCGACTCACTGGATCTCACACAGCGCCTGGCCCGCAAGGACTACGACGAGCGACTGCTTGCCGCGCAGCGACGTCTGTTGCACCTGCGAC
>JANPOJ010000188.1:0-1548 GCA_031427935.1 Ilumatobacteraceae bacterium
TGTCGTTGTTGGGTTTTTCCGCCTGTTGCATTTCGGCTGGGGTCTCGGCCTCCAATGGGGGGGTGTCGCCGCGCGGCGACGAGAGGGTGGTCAAGTTGAAGAGGCCGAACTGCACGCCGGCCACCGTAGTGAGTCAGCGGAGTTCACCACCGCTTGACGACTCCGGCCGCGGTGGTCTCAACCGGTCGTTGCAAGCAAGCGAATGTCTGTGTGTGCTCATAGAAGTTCCGCGCCTCTGTTTGCTCGCGCTGATCAAGAACCTGGCAACGCGAATCACGAAATGTGCGGCGCGCCTCTCCGACGACCGAACGTAGATGATGGTCGCTGCGCGACCGTCTCTGAGACGGTCAGCGTGTGACAGCCTGGGTGCCAGGCGGGCATCATCTGCCGCGCGGCGCTAGGTAGCGAGGAACTGGGAAGCCCCTGTTCGCTACGTAGCATTCCGGGGCTGCCCGGTTCGACCGCTTGCGTCGATCCCGGTATCGGGCGTCGGCCGGCTGCGGACCTAGGTCGAGGTGACGTCGAAGCCCATCGACATCGCCACGGGGATCTGCGCCGGGTCGAACGTGACGAACCGAACCGGGCGCGGCAACCGGTCGGCGGCGGCGAGGTGGATCGCGTCCGCGAGGCGCAGCGGCTGCTCGCGCATCAACGCGCCGGCGCGGTCGAGGCACCGCTGGTCGACGGGCACGACCGCCACGCGATCCCACGACAGGCGCACGAGGTCCTCGAGATCGGAACGCAGCGCCGGTTCCTCGGTGACGCGGTCGACCAGCGCCAGCGATTCCATCAGTGTCAGCCCGCTGCTGCACCAGTCCGGGTCGTGCTCGAGCGCGGCGGCGACGACGGCTCGGGCGGGACCCTCCAAGTGCAAGGCGACCAGTGCGCTGGTGTCGAGGTAGACCGTCATCCCCGAATCTCGCGAAGCAGGCGATCGAGGCGGACGTTGGCCCACGTCGACACGGTGCCGTCGGCGACGCGCCCATCGGGCCGACGCGGAGGGATCAGCGCACCGGAGGCGACCAGCGATGAGATGGGTGCGTCACCGACCGGCTCATCGCTCATGGCCAGGGGCGTGAGGGCGGCGACCGGTGCGCCGGCGATCGAGATGACGGTGGTCTCGCCACCTGCGGCACGGCGCACGTGAGCAGCGAGGTCCGAGCGCAGCTGGCGGATCCCGATCATGAGTACGCGAGTGTACACATAGCGCCTGGCACGGCTGGAGCGGCGTCGGCAACACTGTTCGCATGAACTTTGCCTTCACCGAAGAACAAGACGAGCTGCGCAAGACCGTTCGAGCCTTCCTCGAAGCCAAGAGCCCCGAGGCCGCGGTCCGCGAGCAGATGGAGACCGAGAACGGCTTCGATCCGGCGGTGTGGGGCCAGATGGGCGAGCAGATGGGCCTGCAGGGCTTGCACATCCCCGAGGAGTACGGCGGCTCCGGGTACACCTACGTCGAGCTCGGCATCGTGCTGGAGGAGATGGGCCGCGCCCTGTTGTGCGCGCCGTTCTTCTCGTCGGTCGTGCTGGCGGCCAACACGTTGCTGC
>JANPOJ010000189.1:0-4351 GCA_031427935.1 Ilumatobacteraceae bacterium
TCGCCGGGGCATTCCTCGGCGCTCTCGATCACTGCATCGAGCTTGCTATCGGGGAAGCTGGCCATACCCTCGGGGCCCTGGGGGTTGCCCTTGGCCGTGGCATAGATCTTGTCGCCTTCTCGGACGTAGGCAAGGCCATCGTCGAGCAGCGTGAAAACGTCGGGCGCGATCTCCTCGCACAGCCCGTCGCCGGTGCACAGATCCTGGTCGATCCAGACCTTCATACTTAATGTCTCCTCATTCGAAGGGTCAGACGTGGCTGAGCATACAGGCCGGTCACCTGCAAACACTGGTTACTGCGTTCCAGGTGAAAGGGGTCACGATCGTTCGGCTGGGACCGGCGGCCGGTCAGTGCGCGCCAGCGGGTACCTCACGCGTGTAGGTTCCGACCATGGCAGATGATTCTGACCCCACCGATGCGGTGTTGCAGGCGCAAGTCGTCGTGCTCGAACAGGATATCGATCAACTGCGCCGCCGCCTTTCCGATGCCCCGAAGCGCCAGCGCGCCCTCGAGGAGCGCCTCTTGGAGACCAAGGGCCAACTTGCCCAGGCGGTGTCACAGAACGAGAAGTTGAGCTACACCCTGCGCGAGGCCCGCGAGCACATCTCGTCGTTGCGCGATGAGGTCGACAAGCTGACCCAGCCGCCGTCGGCGTACGGCGTGATCGTCGGCAAGAACGACGACGGCACGGTCGACGTGCTCACGAGTGGTCGCAAGATGCGCGTTGGTTTGCATCCCGATATCGATCACGAGCAGTTGCCACGGGGATCCGAGGTCGTGCTCAACGAGAGCTTCAACGTGGTGCAGGCGCGTCAGCCGGAGGTCACCGGTGAGGTCGTGTCGATCAAGGAACTGCTCGACGACGGGGTTCGGGCCCTGATCGTCGGGCGCGCCGACGAGGAGCGTGTCTGCGAGCTCGCCGATTCGCTGCGTGGGGTACACCTTCGCAGTGGCGACACGATGCGACTCGACCCGCGCACCAACATGCTGCTCGAGAAGCTGCCGCGGCCTGAGGTGGAAGACCTGCTGTTGGAGGAAGTGCCCGACATCTCCTACAGCGACATCGGTGGCCTCGACAGCCAGATCGAGCAGATCGCCGACGCCGTCGAACTGCCGTTCCTCTATCACGACCTGTTCGCAGAACATCAGCTCCCTGCGCCGAAGGGCATCCTGCTGTACGGCCCGCCGGGCTGTGGCAAGACGTTGATCGCCAAGGCCGTTGCCAACTCGTTGGCCAAGAAGGTCGCCGACAAGACCGGTGGTGAGAAAGGCCGCAGCTACTTCATCAACATCAAGGGGCCGGAGCTGCTCAACAAGTACGTCGGCGAGACCGAGCGCCAAATTCGCCTGGTCTTCCAACGCGCCCGCGAAAAGAGCGAAGAGGGTTGGCCCGTCATCGTGTTCTTCGACGAGATGGACTCGATGTTCCGCACTCGTGGCTCGGGGATCAGCAGCGACATGGAGTCCACGATCGTGCCGCAGTTGCTGGCAGAGATCGACGGCGTCGAGGGCCTGCGCAACGTGATCGTGATCGGGGCGACCAACCGCGAGGACTTGATCGACCCGGCCATCTTGCGGCCAGGTCGCCTTGACGTGAAGATCAAGATCGAGCGCCCCAACGACGTCGCCGCTCGCCAGATCTTCGCCCAGTACCTCACCGACGAGATCCCGATCGCCGCCGACGAGAAGGTCCCTGACATGATCGTCAAGACGGTCGAGGAGATGTACCGCAGCGACGAGGCCAACCAGTTCCTCGAAGTCACCTATCAGAACGGCGACAAGGAGATCCTCTACTACAAGGACTTCTCCTCGGGCGCCATGATCGAGAACATCGTGCGCCGCGCCAAGAAGCTGGCGATCAAGCGTGTCATCGCCGGGGGTGCACGGGGCGTGTCGACCCAGGACCTGCTCGACTCGATCAAGCAGGAGTACAAGGAACACGAGGATCTACCGAACACGACGAACCCGGACGACTGGGCCAAGATCAGCGGCAAGAAGGGCGAGCGCATCGTCTTCATCCGCACGTTGGTCAAGGGCCGTGCAGCCGAGGACCGTGAGGGTGGTCGAGCGATCGAGCGAGTCGGTACCGGCCAGTACCTGTAGAACCTCGTGGCCACCGTCCTGCAGATCAGCGATACACACCTGCGCGCGGAGCCGCACACGCCGGCGCACAGGGATCCCGATGTCGCGCTGTTGTCGACGATCGACGCCGTCCGTAGTGTGACCGCCGATCTCGTACTGCTGACCGGCGACCTCTCCGACGACGGATCGCTTCCGGCACTCGAACGCCTCCGAGACATCGTCGGTCAGCTGTCGACACCCGTCATGGCGGTCGCCGGCAATCACGATGATCCGAACAACGTGCGCGCCGTGTTCGGGGGAGACGACACTGTCGAGATCGGCCGGTGGCGGGTGCTCGGCGTCGAGTCGGTGATCCCCGGCGAGGACCACGGGTTGGTTGATGTAGCGAGCCTGACTCGACGGCTGGATCACGTCGATGCCCGACCGACTCTGCTCGCGATTCACCATCCACCGCGGTCGCCGAGCACCAACCCGATGTTCCAGCTGATCGGTGCCGACGAGATGCTCGCCGCCCTGCGAGATCGCCCGAATGTACGTGCCGTCGTCAGCGGTCACCTGCACGAGGCGTTCGAGCGACACGAGGAAGGCGTGCAGCTGTGGGGCAGCCCATCGTCGTACTACGCCATCACCCACACCGGTGGTGAGTATCAACTTGTCAGCGATGGCATCGTCGGTGCGCAAGTCCTGACACTCGGTGATGACGGGTCATTTTCGTGTGAGCGAGTCGCTCGTTCGTTAGGGTGCTGACATGGCAATCCCAAAGGTCTGCGGGATCGAGACCGAGTACGGGATCATGGTCCGCGGGGCCGACAGCAACCCGGTCACGGCGTCGTCGCTGCTGATCAATTCGTACCTCGCCATCAACTACCGCAAGGTCGGTTGGGACTTCGAGGACGAGCACCCCGGTCACGACGCTCGCGGCTTCTCCGTCGACGATCTGCTGGCGCCAGACATCGAGACCAACCTCGTCAATTCAGTGTTGACCAACGGTGCCCGCTACTACGTGGATCATGCGCATCCGGAGATCAGCACACCGGAGTGCCTCACCGCGCTCGAGGTGGTGCGCTACGACAGGGCCGCCGAGGAGATCATCTGCGAGAGCATGGTTGCGGCGAAGAATCACCTCCCTGATGGCGCCGAGATCTTGTGCCACAAGAACAACTCCGATGGCAAGGGCAACAGCTACGGCTGCCACGAGAACTACCTCTTGGCGCGGTCCGTTCCGTTCGGTCGGATCGTCTCGCAGGTGACTCCTCATTTCGTCACCCGTCAGATCGTGATCGGCGCCGGCAAGGTCGGCTGCGAACTGCCAGGCATGTCTGCTGACGACGTGCCGTATCAGATCAGCCAACGAGCCGACTTCTTCGAAGAAGAGGTGGGCTTGGAGACCACGTTGAAGCGGCCGATCGTCAACACGCGCGACGAGCCCCACTGCGACGCCAGCAAGTACCGGCGGCTGCACGTGATCGTCGGCGACGCCAACATGAGCGAAGTGGCGACCTACCTCAAGGTCGGCACCACCGCCATCGTGCTGGCGATGATCGAAGACGATGCGCTCGGCGACGACTGGCTGCTGGCGAACCCCGTTGCTGCGATCCGACAGGTCAGCCACGACCCCACGCTGCAGCGAACAGTGCTGTTGCGCAACGGGCGCCGCGCCACTGCGGTCGAAGTGCAATGGGGCATGCTCGAGCGGGCTCGCAAGTACGAGCGCTCGCACGGGCTGGGCGTGGTCGGCGAAGCGGTCGGCACCGATGTGCTGGCCCGGTGGGAGGCGGTGCTGACCGGGTTGGAGAGCGATCGCTCGACCGTGGCCGATGTCGTCGACTGGGTCGCCAAGCAACGGCTGATCGAGGGCTACGCCGAGCGGCACAGCCTGAAGGTCACCGATGCCAGGCTGAAGGCGCTCGATCTGCAGTACCACGATCTGCGCCCCGACAAGTGCCTGGCGCAGCGCGTCGGCCTGCAGACGATGATCAGCGAGACCGACGTTGCCACGGCCAAGACCGAACCTCCGACCACCACCCGGGCCTACTTCCGCGGCAGGTGCCTGGCCAAGTGGCCGGCCGACATCGTCGCTGCCAACTGGGACAGCCTGGTCTTCGACATCGGTCGGGATCCGCTGCGCCGGGTCCCGATGATGGAACCATTGCGTGGTACGGCCGAGCATGTCGCTAGGTTGATCGACGAGAGCAACACCCCTGCCGAGCTGCTCGCCCGGTTAGGGGCATAGGGTTCGAACGGAGGAGATCATGGCTGAACGCACCC
>JANPOJ010000190.1:0-6856 GCA_031427935.1 Ilumatobacteraceae bacterium
TCCTGGTCGTCGGATCGTGGATCTGGAAGAAGAACTCGAGCAGACCGCGGAAGGACTCCTGCTCAGGGTCGAAGGTGATCTCGATCGCTTCAGCGTGCGAACCGTGATTGCGGTAGGTCGCATTGGCGACTTCACCACCCGTGTAGCCGACTCGCGTCGAGATCACGCCCGGCCGCTTGCGGATCAGATCTTGCATTCCCCAGAAACAGCCTCCGGCTAGCACGGCTCGTTCAGTCGCCTGACTCATGTTCATCTCCTCATCTCGTACCCGAACGTGACGCGTACGCCTCGGCGCGCGGATTCCAAGAACGATACCCCCAGCGTCGCAGGCAGACAGCGGTTGCTGTCCTCGATCAGAATCGGGCGCGACTCCGGTACTACGGGTACTCACAACGCGCCCGACCGACCTCAACGGGTTCGATTTCGGTACTGGGAATACCGGAATCGCGCCCGACCAGAGCGTCAAGGCGTCCCGTGATGATCGGATCATCCGGGGCATCGCACCCGTGGAAGGCACTGGTGGGTCAGCTTCAATCGGTGAATTCCCCCGTTGACATGGCCTGGAATCCGGAGAATGCGACGCTGGCGATTCTTGGCTACGATGCGTCGCTTCAACTGTGGGCTCTTGCGTTTTGACGGCGTGTGCCAGTTGCAGTTGGGCGCGACATCACGCCACCCGTGGCTGATACCAAACCCGACCACAGTCATCGGGTTCGGTATCACACCATGGACGGCAGAGATCGCGCCCACGTCATCTCGGCCAAATGCCAGACTGCATCCATCGATTCAGTGCGCATCGACCAGTGGCTGCAGGCCGTGCGGATCACCAAGACCCGCTCCGGTGCCGCCGCGGCGTGTCGTGGCGGCCATGTGAGCATCAACGGCGCGTCGGCGAGACCGTCCTCAGCGGTGAGAGCGGGTGATCATGTCGAAGCGCGCGTCAACCAGCGCGAGCGGATCGTCGACGTCACCAAACTCATCACGAAGCGAGTCGATGCCGCGACCGCCGCCGAGTGCTTCGAGGATCACAGCCCGCCGCCACCCGAACGCGACGACACGTTCCAACCCATTGCAGTGCGTGATCGAGGTGCCGGCCGCCCGACGAAACGAGACCGTCGTCAGATCGACCGGGTGCGCGGCCGTGGCCGGTGACCGAGCTGTGGACACGCCGGGGCGGAGTAGCGTGGCGACGTGATCGGGTTCCTGCTGTGGGAACCATCTCCCCGGCGTGCGCGGCGGCTGCCGATCGCGTCGCCGCCGATCTGGCAACCGCGCTGCGTCACGACGAGCGCTGATCAGGCGAGGTCGAACCGATCGAGGTTCATGACCTTGGCCCACGCGGCGACGAAGTCACGGATGAACTTTTCGCCCGCGTCGTCGCTGCCGTACACCTCGGCGAGGGCCCGGAGCTCGGAGCTGGACCCGAAGATGAGATCGATGCGGGTACCGCTCCAGCGGAGCTCCCCTGTCGTTCGATCACGACCCTCGAACAGGTCCTCGGATTCCGAGGTCGCCTTCCACACCGTCCCCATGTCGAGCAGGTTCACGAAGAAGTCGTTGGTCAGCGTCTCCGGTCGGTCGGTGAAGACCCCGTACGCGGACTGCGTCGCGTTGGCGTTGAGTACCCGCATGCCGCCGACGAGCGCGGTCATCTCGGGAGCGGACAGGGTCAGCATGA
Organism: Ilumatobacteraceae bacterium; assembly: GCA_031427935.1. Lineage (GTDB taxonomy): Bacteria > Actinomycetota > Acidimicrobiia > Acidimicrobiales > Ilumatobacteraceae > JAENVT01. Next base: position 1,679 of record JANPOJ010000190.1, read on the forward strand.
ACGCCTTGTCGACCAACAGGTGCTCCGCTGCGAGCTCGTGACCCTTCTGGAGGTAGTTGCGGAACCCGTCGGCCGTCGGCTCGAGGACTGCGAAGGCCTCGACGTCGGTCTGCGCTTGTGTCGCGTCGGCGCGTCCCGGCGTGAACGGGACCTGCACATCGTGGCCTGCGGCTTTCGCCGCGTGCTCGACTGCCGCGCATCCGCCCAACACGATCAGGTCAGCCAACGAGACCGTCTTCCCGGACCCGTTGAAATCCTGTTGGATACCCTCGAGGGTCGCCACCACGCGCGACACGCCAGAGGTCACGTTGACGTCCCACTCGGCCTGCGGCGAGAGGCGGATCCGCGCCCCGTTCGCCCCACCGCGCTTGTCGGTGTCGCGGTAGGTCGACGCCGACGCCCACGCGGTGGAGACCAGCTGCGAGATGGACAGCCCTGAGGCGAGGATCTTGCCCTTCAGCGCGGCGATGTCCGCGTCGTTGATCAACTCGTGCGCGACAGTGGGAACGGGGTCCTGCCACAGCAACTCCTCGTTCGGAACCCACGGGCCGAGGTAGCGGACGATGGGTCCCATGTCACGGTGCAGCAGCTTGTACCACGCACGCGCGAACGCATCGGCGAGCTGATCGGGGTTCTCGAAGAATCGCTGCGAGATCTCCTTGTAGACCGGATCGGTGATCAACGCGATATCGGTCGTGGCCATCATCGGAGCGTGACGCTTCGACGCATCGTGCGCGTCCGGCACGGTGTCGCGCGCCTCTGGGTTCTTCGGTGTCCACTGTTGTGCACCGGCTGGGCTCCTCGTCAACTCCCATTCGTACGCGAAGAGGTTCTCGAAGAAGCCGTTGTCCCACCGGGCTGGGTTGTTGGTCCACGCACCCTCCAACCCGCTGGAGATCGCGTCACCACCCTTGCCGGTACCGAAGCCGCCCGTCCAGCCGAATCCCTGCTGCTCGAGGGGGGCACCCTCAGGTTCGGGACCCACGTACTGGTCCGGATCGGCTGCGCCATGGGCCTTGCCGAACGTGTGGCCACCGGCGATCAACGCCACGGTCTCCTCATCGTTCATCGCCATGCGCTTGAACGTCTCACGGATGTCGCGAGCCGAAGCCATCGGATCCGGGTTGCCGTTGGGACCCTCCGGATTGACGTAGATCAGACCCATCTGGACAGCGCCGAGCGGATTCGCCAGCTCGCGGTCGCCGCTGTATCGCTGATCTTCGAGCCACACCCGCTCCGGACCCCAATAGACGTCCTCTTCGGCCGCCCAGATGTCCTCACGGCCGCCACCAAAACCGAACGTCTTCAGACCCATCGTCTCGATGGCGCGGTTCCCGGTGAAGATCAGCAGGTCCGCCCACGAGATCTTCCGGCCGTACTTCTGCTTGATCGGCCAGAGCAGACGGCGGGCCTTGTCGAGACTGACGTTGTCGGGCCAGCTGTTGAGCGGCGCGAAACGCTGTGCGCCGCTGCCTCCGCCGCCGCGGCCGTCCGCGACGCGGTACGTGCCGGCAGCGTGCCATGTCATCCGAATGAAGAACGGTCCGTAGTGTCCGTAGTCGGCGGGCCACCATTCCTGCGACTGGGTCATCAGTGCATCGACGTCGTTCGCCAGGGCGTCGAAGTCGAGGCTGTTGAACTCCGCCGCGTAGTCGAAGTCCGCGCCCATGGGATCAGCGTGTGGGTGGTTCTGTCGGAGGACCCTCAGGTTCAAGCTCTTGGGCCACCAATGATCGTTTGCTGTGATCCCAACAGCAAGCTGCTGGGAGCTCATCACCGGGCACGTCGCTGTCGACGGCTCGTCACTGGTGGTCACCGTGCCGGTCTCTTCGTTGCTCATTTCTCTCCTCGATGATTGATGTGGCGGACTTCGTACCGTGAATGCTCAGAGCTCAGGCGCCTTCGGCTGCCTGTCGACATGTGGGACACCGGCCCCAGTAGATGACCTCGGCCTCGTCGATCTCGTAACCAGCGTCGTCAGCCGCAGTCAAGCACGGCACGGCACCGACAGCGCAGTCGACGTCGACCATGCTCCCGCACGCCCGACAGATCACATGGTGATGGTTGTCACCGACCCGATCCTCGTAGCGCGCTGCTGACCCGGAAGGCTGGATGCGCCGGAGCAGACCGATGTCCACCAGCACGCCCACAGCGTCGTACACCGCCCGGCGCGAGATGGCACCGATGTCAGCCCTGACCACCTCGACGACGTCTTCCGTCGTGAGGTGGGGTCGGCCCGACACCGCACGCAGCACGGCCAAGCGCTGAGGTGTGACATTCAAACCTTGTTGCCGAAGGAGCTCAGCCGGGTCGACCAACATGAACACACACTATGTGCAAATTTCTACGGGTTGTAAAGCCCTCGTTTGATTCCAGCCGCCAAGGGAGGGCCGGTGGCGCGGGACTGGTGCCCCGGCGGAACCGTGTCGATCCCCTCGGAGATCTGCACGCGGTGCCGCAGCGGCACCGAGTTCCGCGGCTGGCGTCACCCGCTGGACCAGCCGCACCGCTGGACCCCGCCGTTCTTCCTCGACGACGCGGTCGCCTTGGCGGCCAGACATCGCCCGTGTGCATTGTGCCGGCGCGATGCCTACCGCACGTATCGCGATGCGTTGACGACCACGCTCGACCGCGACAAACCGGTCCGAGCGTTCGAGATCAATGCACGGGTGAACGCCTTCGGCTCGCTGGCGCTGTTCTCGGTTGGGGCGTTGATCCCTCGGCATCGGCAGTCTCTTCGGAACCGCCATCGCCTGAGGCAACGACCGCTATTCGGTCGCAGCTGCGTCCCATGCTCGTCGGTATGACCTGGCCAGGGTGTCGATGGTCTCGTGAGCGTTGAGGCCGCTCGGGTTGGGCAACACCCACAGCTCCGCGCCGCCGAGCCGGGCGACCTGGCGACCCTGAGCGGCTTTCGGTTCGGCGAACGCTTGCCGGTACGCCGTGAGACCGAGCACGGCCACAACGCTCGGCTTCCAGCGCCGCACGTTTGCCTCCAGCGCGACCGCTCCGGCACGCAGATCGTCGAGGCTCAGCTCCTCCGCACGGGCACTCGCGGTCGACACGATGTTGGTGATGCCGATCCCGAGCCCGAGCACCAGTTCGCGATCTGCGTCGCTCATGCCGTCGCTGGCATCAACCAGGTGCGGGGTGATGCCGGCTGCGTGCAGCGCCGGCCAGAAGCGGTTGCCGCGACGAGCAAAGTGAGCGTTGACGGCAGCGGTCCACAGTCCCGGGTTGATCCCGACGAACAACAGTCGGACGCGATCGTCGATCAGGTCGTCCACCGGTTGGCCATGGAACGCAGCGAGCTCCGCGCGAGTGAACCTCAATCTCGCCTCCGATGCGGGAGCCATCGCCCGAACCACACGCGGATGGCGACGATGCTTCCGGCGCAGCTCATCGTGATGAGCGGGACCATCTCCTCGACGGCTACGCCAGCGACGTGGGCGAGCACTACGCCGACGCGCCGTCGTACGAATCGTGGCGGCGGAACCAGCCGCCACCGCCCTCTTCGTTGCGTCCGAGCGGAGCGCGATCGAGCCACTGGTACATGCCCCACATCGCGTCCAGGCCACGGGCGTACGCCGAGTAGGTGTGGTAGACGACCCCGTCCTGCATGACGAAAGTGCTCATTCCCGGCAACTCCCCCGGCCCGCCCTGACGCATCTCCTCCGACACCTCCCGGAAGTTGTATTCGAGCAGCGGCCGCTCCTCGGTCGACGAGACCTTGAAGTCGAAGTTGAAGTCGTTGGCGAACGACGAGGCCCACGGAAACGACCATCCCATGCGGGTTCGGTAGGCCAACAGCTTCTCGAGTGGGGCTCGCGAGACGGCGACCCACGTGACGTCGTGGTGCTCGAGATGCACACGTGGGAGATCGATGTGGTCGCCGAGCGACGAGCAGCTGGGGCAGCCCTCGTCCCAGTCGGGGCCGAACATGAAGTGGTACACGATCAGCTGCGAACGACCATCGAACAGGTCGGCCAAGCTCCTCGGGCCGTCTTCCGTGTCGAACGTGTACTGCTCATCCACACGCACCCAGGGCAACTCCAGCCGCTGTTTGGCAATCGCGTCGGACATGCGGGTCAGTTCCTTCTCACGGTCGAGCAGGGCGCGCCGGGCGTCGTCCCACTGCTGTTGGGTTCCGGTCGAGTGAGTCATGATCGTTCTCCTTGTTGAAGTGGTGTTGAAGATGAGCTCTCGAGGAAGGCCTGCAACTTGGCCAGCGTCTGACCCCAGCCGATGTTGACCGACGTGGTGTTGAGATCACCTTCCACCGTGATGCGCTCGTGGTCGAGGCGAAGCGCTGTTCCGCCGCCTTCGGCGTCGCCGAACGTGATGGTCAGCTTCGTCTCCTGCGCGGTGTGGTCGAACTTGAACTTGAGGACGATCCGTTCGTCGGGGATGAGCTCCTCGATCACGGAGACGAAGTTCGTGTGCACTCCATCGGGGCCGAGCAGCTCGACGTTGTGCGCGCCGCCGACGCGCTCATCGACGTTGGCATCGACGACGGACATGTCGTCGGGCCCGAACCAGCGCGCGAGCAGGGTGGGGTCGAGCCAAGCCCGATAGACCTTCGAGCGGGGCGCGGCGATCACGCGTTCCAGGGCGACCGCGAACTGCATCAGGTGTTCTCCTCGGTCATCAGCTTCTGCAATCGATCAAGCTTGTGCGTCCAGAAGTCCTCATAGAACGCGACCCAGTTGCGCACGTCTGCCAGCGGCTCGGCACGTAGCCGGCAGATCGTGGTGCGACCGTCGACGCGCCGGTCCACGAGGCCGGCATCCTCGAGCACGATCAGGTGTTTGGACACCGCGGCAAGCGAGATGTCGAACGGTTCGGCGAGCTCACCAACAGTTCGCTCGCCAGCGGCGAGCGCGTTCAGCATCGTCCGGCGGGGCGCGCTCGACAGCGCATGGAACACCGCATCCAGACTCTCAACCATGTAGTTGAGAGTACAGATCGACCGGCCAACCGTCAACCATTCAGTTGAACATGAGAAACGATTGGGCAACTGTACCGCGCCGCTTGTTTCAGGGTCCTCGTTTGCCGGGCGGGTGGCGGGGTTGGCTGGTTCGCACGGTTCCGTCACCGAAGGTGACGTCGAGGTCGGCGTTGGGGAGCAGTTTGAGGTGGAGTTTGTGGCGGTGGACGTGGTGGTGGTGACGGTTGCAG